>NZ_AXBZ01000033.1:0-3583 GCF_000475295.1 Alcanivorax sp. P2S70 | reverse complement strand
GCGGCTGGCGTGATTATGGCCTACTTAGGTAGCGAGCACGCTCGCTATCCCTTCGGGACGCCTGCGGCGCCTCACCCTGGCACCTTCGGTGCATCGGGTGTCACATGGCAGCGCGAGCACTGCGAGGCAGGGAGAGGAGATCAGCGTGATCCTAAACCCAACAAAAAACCCCCGTCACTTTCGTGGCGGGGGTCTTTTGTTTAGTTTAAGAGCCTGACGATGACCTACTCTCACATGGGGAAGCCCCACACTACCATCGGCGATGTGTCGTTTCACTTCTGAGTTCGGCATGGGATCAGGTGGTTCCAACACTCTATTGTCGTCAGGCAAACTGGTTTGGTTTTCCTGATGAGATCAGGAGGACCAAATAGGTTGCCTTACCGGTCGACTACTTGACTGACCGGCAAAGCCAAATTGGGAACGAGAAGTTTGCTATTCATGATTAGCAAGCTGACTTCTGACACCTTGTCTTTACGCTGTCCTGACTAGTGGAGTCTTGGGACTGCTTTGGTGTTATATAGTCAAGCCTCACGGGCAATTAGTACTGGTTAGCTTCACGCCTTACAACGCTTCCACACCCAGCCTATCAACGTTGTGGTCTTCAACGGCCCTTCAGGGGAATCAAGTTCCCAGGGAGATCTCATCTTGAGGGAGGCTTCCCGCTTAGATGCTTTCAGCGGTTATCCCGTCCGAACATAGCTACCCGGCAATGCCACTGGCGTGACAACCGGAACACCAGAGGTTCGTCCACTCCGGTCCTCTCGTACTAGGAGCAGCTCCTCTCAAATCTCCAACGCCCACGGCAGATAGGGACCGAACTGTCTCACGACGTTCTAAACCCAGCTCGCGTACCTCTTTAAATGGCGAACAGCCATACCCTTGGGACCGGCTTCAGCCCCAGGATGAGATGAGCCGACATCGAGGTGCCAAACACCGCCGTCGATATGAACTCTTGGGCGGTATCAGCCTGTTATCCCCGGAGTACCTTTTATCCGTTGAGCGATGGCCCTTCCATACAGAACCACCGGATCACTAAGACCTGCTTTCGCACCTGCTCGACTTGTAGGTCTCGCAGTCAAGCACCCTTCTACCTTTACGCTCGTTGCACGATGTCCGACCGTGCTGAGGGTACCTTTGTGCTCCTCCGTTACTCTTTGGGAGGAGACCGCCCCAGTCAAACTACCCACCACACAATGTCCCCGACCCGGATAACGGGCCTGGGTTAGAACCTCAAACATGCCAGGCTGGTATTTCAAGGACGACTCCACAATGACTGGCGTCACTGCTTCAAAGTCTCCCAGCTATCCTACACAAGCAGGCTCAAAGTCCACTGTGAAGCTGTAGTAAAGGTTCACGGGGTCTTTCCGTCTAGCCGCGGGTACACAGCATCTTCACTGCGATTTCGATTTCACTGAGTCTCGGGTGGAGACAGCGCCCCCATCATTACGCCATTCGTGCAGGTCGGAACTTACCCGACAAGGAATTTCGCTACCTTAGGACCGTTATAGTTACGGCCGCCGTTTACCGGGGCTTCGATCAAGAGCTTCGCCGAAGCTAACCCCATCAATTAACCTTCCGGCACCGGGCAGGCGTCACACCCTATACGTCCGCTTACGCGTTTGCAGAGTGCTGTGTTTTTAATAAACAGTTGCAGGGGCCTTTTCACTGCGACCGCCAATAGCTTAGGGAGTAAATCCCATCACCGTCAGCGGCGTACCTTCTCCCGAAGTTACGGTACAATTTTGCCTAGTTCCTTCACCCGAGTTCTCTCAAGCGCCTTAGAATACTCATCCCAACCACCTGTGTCGGTTTGGGGTACGGTTCCTTATAACCTGAAGCTTAGAAGATTTTCCTGGAAGCATGGCATCAACCACTTCCCGGTCACAAAGGACCAGTGGTCTCGACTCTCAGCCTTAAGGTGCCGGATTTGCCTAACACCTCAGCCTACAGCCTTTCCCCGGGACAACCAACGCCCGGTAGGCATAGCCTTCTCCGTCTCTCCATCGCAGTTATAAGAAGTACAGGAATATTAACCTGTTTCCCATCAGCTACGCATTTCTGCCTCGCCTTAGGGGCCGACTCACCCTGCGCCGATTAGCGTTGCGCAGGAAACCTTGGTCTTTCGGCGTGGAGGTTTTTCACCCCCATTATCGTTACTCACGTCAGCATTCGCACTTGTGATACCTCCAGCATGCTTCTCAACACACCTTCACAGGCTTACACAACGCTCCCCTACCCAGCAGAACAAGTCTGCTGCCGCAGCTTCGGTATCCAGTTTTAGCCCCGTTACATCTTCCGCGCAGGCCGACTCGACTAGTGAGCTATTACGCTTTCTTTAAAGGGTGGCTGCTTCTAAGCCAACCTCCTAGCTGTCTGAGCCTTCCCACATCGTTTCCCACTTAACTGGAATTTGGGGACCTTAGCTGGCGGTCTGGGTTGTTTCCCTCTCCACGACGGACGTTAGCACCCGCCGTGTGTCTCCCGGATAGTACTCACTGGTATTCGGAGTTTGCATCGGTTTGGTAAGTCGGGATGACCCCCTAGCCGAAACAGTGCTCTACCCCCAGTGGTATTCGTCCGAGGCGCTACCTAAATAGCTTTCGGGGAGAACCAGCTATCTCCGAGCTTGATTAGCCTTTCACTCCGATCCACAGGTCATCCGCTAACTTTTCAACGGTAGTCGGTTCGGTCCTCCAGTGCGTGTTACCGCACCTTCAACCTGCCCATGGATAGATCGCCCGGTTTCGGGTCTAATCCCAGCAACTAAACGCCCTATTAAGACTCGGTTTCCCTACGGCTCCCCTAAACGGTTAACCTCGCTACTGAAATTAAGTCGCTGACCCATTATACAAAAGGTACGCCGTCACCCCACAAAGAGGGCTCCGACTGCTTGTACGTACACGGTTTCAGGTTCTATTTCACTCCCCTCTCCGGGGTTCTTTTCGCCTTTCCCTCACGGTACTGGTTCACTATCGGTCAGCCAGGAGTATTTAGCCTTGGAGGATGGTCCCCCCATGTTCAGTCAAAGTTTCACGTGCTCCGACCTACTCGTTTTCACTTGATCAGGTTTTCGAATACGGGGCTATCACCCACTATGGCCGGCCTTCCCAGACCGTTCTTCTAACCATTCACAAGCTTAAGGGCTAATCCGCGTTCGCTCGCCGCTACTGACGGAATCTCAATTGATTTCTGTTCCTAAGGGTACTTAGATGTTTCAGTTCCCCTCGTTCGCCCCCTACACCTATGGATTCAGTGCAGGGTACCTGCCTTATGACAGGTGGGTTTCCCCATTCGGAAATCTCCGGGTCAAACAGTTGTTTGCCACCTAACCGGAGCTTATCGCAGGCTACTACGTCCTTCATCGCCTCTGGCTGCCAAGGCATCCACCGTGTACGCTTAATCACTTGACTATATAACCCAAAACAGTCTCTTCATCGCCCGCCTTTCGACTGGCAACTCCAATCCCGCCCAGGTCATTCATCGTGATAACGATTCACCATAAAGACACAAGTGTCAGAAAGTCTCTAACGCTTGCATTCTCAATGAATACTTGGACTTCTCATTTCCCAAATTTTTAAAGAGC
>NZ_AXBZ01000032.1:0-59410 GCF_000475295.1 Alcanivorax sp. P2S70 | reverse complement strand
AACAGCTGCACGCTCCAGGTCGCGCTGAGTACGCAAGGAGTTATTCAGAGGCTCCCAAGGTATCGCCACGATGACGAGGCACTGACATGCACACAATAATGGGGATAACGGTGGGGCTGGTCGCACTGTGCCTGCTGGCTGCCGGGCTCTACTACCACGCCAGGCGGAACGCATTGCAGTCCGACCCGATTCTCATCGGCAGTTGTTGTCTTGGCGGCGCCGGGCTACTGCTCGGCAACTGGCTGGTACCCATGCTGTAAAGCCTGTCATGCGGCTCAGGCTTTCTCTTGCAGAAAGCCTCTCACGGCCTCTACGACCAACGAGCTATTTTCACGGTGCGGGAAATGCCCTCCGCCTGGCAAAATCCTCAGCTCCCCCTTAACCAGCGCCTGATCATTTAACCGCAGGGGGTGAGCCACCGATCCATATTCATCGGCATCGCCATGAAGACACAGCCAGGGTCGCTGCATGGACGACAATAGCTGATCCAGATTCCAGTCACTGAACGACTCACCCAGCCAGGTATCAATCCAGGCAGCCAACACCGAATCCGTTTTGTCACCATGATACCGTGATAACTTCTCCCTCTGTACAGGGTCTGAAAAAGCGACCTTCGCCGCCTCGATCCCGCACCGGGTCTGCTTTTCCACAAAGCCCTGGGCTGCCAGGGTAATCACGGCAACACAACGCACCCCAAGAGCCACGGCACTCGCCAGCGCCATTCCGCCCCCCACACTGTGCCCCAGTAAAGCGACCCGATTCAGATCAAGCGCATCACACAGCGCCACCACCACAGTAGCTTCGTCTTCCACGAACGACACCGGGAGTGGGTCCGTCCGGTTGGGAGAGCGGCCAAAACCCGGGCGATCATAGGCAATGACCGTGCGCCCAGTGGCGACCTTGAGCTGCTCGGGGAAATCCCGCCACAACGCCACACACCCAAGCGAATCATGCAGCAACAGCAACGGAGCCTTGCGCGGGTCACCAGGCCAGATTTTGGTATAGACCACCCCCAGCCCGGGCAACGGTAATAGCCTCTCGCCCCCTTTCTGCAAAAACCCTGTTGGCTCTGTCATGTCTGTCCCCGGCTTCGCCATTACTGTGACCCCTGTATTGTCCCCAGCCCCCTCTTCCTGTTCCATTCCCGCACAGGCAAAATGATAGTCCATTCAGGCCATCATGCGTTCCCCTGTCTATGAAAAACATCGGTATTGTCGTCACCCCTGGCTGCTGGGCCATGAGCCTGTTCGCGGTGACCGACTTCTTCCGTATTGTCTCTTTGCTGGAAAAGCAGACAGGGCTGGCAGCGGCTTACCGGGTTCACCTGCTGGCGAACGCAGCGGACACCCGGCTCGATGCAGCTGGAGGGATTGGCATTGAGACAGACTCCCCTCTGGAAGAGTCGCGTCCAGTAGACTGGCTGATTTTCCCGGCCATTGAAGGTCCGGTACTGGAGCATACCCCCAGCCCGACGCGGCGCGGGTTGGCATATCTGGCCCGGCACTGTGAAGCAAAGCGCGTTGTGCTTACCCTGTCCACCGGCATTGTCCCACTGGCAGCCACGGGACTCGTCAACGGCTTGTGTATCAACACCCACTGGGCGTTTCTCCCCACGCTTCAGCAGCGCTACACGGAATGCCACTTTCGGGCCAGAGAGAGCTACCTTCAGGATCGCTGGTTATACAGCACCGGTTCGTTGCACGGCAGTTTCGATGCCCTGTTGGCACTGCTGGCCAATGACCGTGGAGACCACTTTGCCCAGCTCTGCGCCGCGCACCTGCTGGTCTCAAGCCCAATCCAGATGCGCCCGGTTCTGCCCGGCACCCGGCGCCACGATGATGCGGCCATCCTTGCCGTGCAGGAGTGGCTTGAAAGCAACCCGCAGGCGTCAATGTCACTGGAGCAGCTCGCCTCCCGGTTCGGGTTCAGCGAGCGGAACCTGAAGCGACGCTTTACCCTTGCTACCGGACTTGCGCCTCACCTGTACCTGCAGAAAGTCAGAATAGATCGTGCCAAGAAGCTGTTGATCAGTGGGGCACTGTCTGTGCAGCAGATTGCCCACCAGGTGGGATACGAGAATGTCAGCTATTTTATTCGGTTGTTCCAGCGCGAAGCGGGCGACACTCCTGCCCGGTGGCGCAAGACTAACGGCGCATACTGAGCTGGCGGTAAAGATTATCCATTACCCGGGCCGCAAGGCGTTTGGCCCGGTCGGTGTTGGGCCCGGCAAAACGTCCCTCAAGATTGGCCATAAAATGGCCGAGCCAGCGCTCGTGATGCACACCGGTGAGCGGGATCTTGTCATCCAGCGCCCGATGCTTTTCCATCATGTGCCGCTGGTAGGTTCTGTCCCCCAGCAGCATCTTGTGCCAGTACTGGCAGATCAGCGGTAAATGTGCGTTGAGATCGATCCCGGCTACGTCAAAAAATACCGGTGCCATCTCCGGGTCTTCCAGCATACGCTGATAGAAGCCGTAGACCATGGCATCGATATTGTTTTTGCAATCCAGATCCGGCAACGACGCATCGTCTGGCTGCGCCTGACCCGGCACAAAGATCTCCACCGCCGTCATCAGTTTTCCTCTTACCAACTGATCCGGCCGACAAGAATATCCTTGAACATCACAAAGTCACCGGCAAGGCTGTACCAGGGATGCTTGAAGGTCGCCGGGCGATTTTTCTCAAAAAAGAAATGTCCTACCCAGGCAAAGCCATAGCCCACGATGGGTACCCAGATCAGGCCCCACAGGTTGCCGGTGTAAATGACCCCCAACACAATCGAGATCACCCCGAGGGTGCCGAAAAAGTGCAAACGACGACAAGTGGGATCGCCATGCTCCTGCAGGTAATAGGGGTAGAACTCTGCAAAGCTCTGGAAATCTGACTGTTTGATGGTATTCATCGCTCTCTCCTGAATCCGACCTGACACCATTATGTTATACCGGGATCATCCAAGGCAGCAGGCACAAAAACTTGTAATCTCAGGCTGATTGTACCTCCGTTGACCTGGTCAGATGAGGACAGGATTCGGGTGAAATTGCGCCACCCGTCAAAGGCCCTGCTGCCAATGCAAGGTACTGAAAAACACGGAAAATAATTTGTATACACAGTGTTCTCGTCCCGCGCCAACCTGAGCTCGGGCTTAACAGGTTAAAACAATATGGCTCTACGTCCCCGCGTCCGCCGGCTCATCAGCAAGCACGGCAACCCGATCCCCCGCAGTCTGGATTCCCTGGTCCGCCACGGTGAAGAGGCGCCGCTGGAAAAAACCGGCATGGCCTCGGAGCAGGTGGAATCCATCTGGCGCGCAACCCGAAAACTGTATCGCGGCGGCATGAGCCCGGCCATCAGCCTGTGCCTGCGCCGTCACGGAGAGATCATGCTCAACCGCAGTATCGGGTTTGCAAATCCCGATACCCAGCGTGTCATGACACCAGACACACCGGTCTGCCTGTTCTCGGCCTCCAAGGTGGTGGCCGCAATGATGATTCATCATCTGGTGGAGCAAGGACAGCTGGACCTGGATGATCCCGTGACCCGCTACCTGCCGCAGTACGGCCAGAATGGCAAGGGCCGCACCACCCTCCGCCAACTGCTAACTCACCAGGCAGGTATCCCCCGCCCCCAAGAGCCGGTATCTCCGGAGATTCTTTTCCGGCCAGAAGAAATTTTTGACCTGCTGTGTGCGGCCAAGCCAACCACCCTGAATGCTCAGGCCTACCATGCGGTGACCGCGGGCTTTATTGTCGGTCGCATCGTTGAGGCTGTAACCGGTGAAGATCTGAATGCCACGCTGGACCGGGTGGTGCGCAAGCCCATGGGCATGAAGTATTTCACCTTTGGCGGCACGGGTCCGGAACGGGCGCTGGATGTGTCCACCGGCGTGCCATTCAAGCTGGTCGATCTGTTCCTCAATCACGCGGTGGGGGGAAGCATTGATGAGGTCGTGGAAGTCTCAAACGATGATCGTTTCCAGGACATCATTGTCCCTGCGGGCAACCTCTATGCTACAGCGGAAGAAGCCAGTCGCTTCTTTCAGATGCTGCTTAACGAGGGACGCTACGATGGCCAACAGATTTTTCAGCCAGAGACCGTGGCGCGTGCGCTGGAACCGGCCTATCACCGGCCTCGCTTCGATCGCAGCCTGATGTTGCCGCTGAACTTTTCCAACGGGTTCATGCTCGGCAACCGGGGAATGGGTATGTTTGGCCCCGGCGCGCCAAAAGCGTTTGGGCATCTGGGCTTTATCAGTATTTATTGCTGGGCCGACCCGCAACGGGATCTGAGCGGTGCATTGCTGACCACCGGAAAAGGCGTGATTGGTCCACACTTGCCGTCCCTGTTTGGTCTGCAGCACACTATCAACCGGCACACACGGCTGCGTTGAAGGCCTGCTCCCACATTAAACACGGCGCAAAAGCTCGTCCGGCAACCTCGGCTGTCGTTAGGTTTTCGGCTGTGGGAGATTCTATGGTGACCCGCAACAGCTAACAGGGCTCTGCCGGGCACCATAGAATTTTCCGTAGACACCGGAGATGGCCGCCGACGCCTGGCAGATGACACCGCTATCGCGGTAGCGGCATGCACCGCTGGCACTGGGTACAAGTGACCACCATGCCCAGATGCTGATGACGGCCTGCCTCGCTGGTCACCCAGGGGCGATTGATGAACGGGGGCTGATGGCGCACATGCTGGCGATGGCCGCAGGACAGCAGCATCACCCAGTCGAGTCGTTCATCCTGGCTAAACCCGGTCACCGTCACCTGAAAGCTCATGGTCTGGCCCTCCATGGTCCGCATAGCCCCTATCTAATCCTCAACGCCTTCGCCCTTCAAGCGACTCGCTGGCAAGCCCAACGGCAACGGCCATAAAAAAACGGAGCGCCAGGCGCTCCGTTTCTCGTCTTCCCGATACCCGGCAGGGATCAGGACATATTGGACAGGATCGCGCCTTTCACCGCGTCCAGGTCCGCATCAATGGTCACCATGCGGCTGTCCTGACACTGCGCAATGGCGGTATCGGGGTCTTTCAGGCCGTTACCAGTGAGGGTGCACACGATGGTGGACCCCTCCGGGATCTTGCCGCTCTGGATATCGCGCATAGCACCGCCCAGAGACGCAGCAGAAGCAGGCTCACAGAACACGCCTTCTTTCTCGGCCAGCAGCTTCTGGGCTGCCAGAATTTCCTGGTCGGTCAATTCATCGAACCAGCCGCCAGACTCTTCCTGCAGGGCCCAGGCCTTGTCCCAGGACTGCGGGTTACCGATACGGATCGCTGTAGCGACCGTTTCCGGATCACTGACCGGGCCGCCGCGCAGGAACGGTGCGGCGCCTTCTGCCTGGTAGCCCACCATCTTGGGCGCCGCATTCACTACGCCAGCTTTCTTGTATTCGCTGTAGCCCATCCAGTGCGCGGTGATGTTGCCCGCATTGCCCACTGGCAAGCAGTGGAAATCCGGGGCACGGCCCAGCTCTTCCACGATTTCAAAGGCAGCAGACTTCTGGCCCTGCAGGCGGTAGGGGTTCACCGAGTTAACGATGGTCACCGGTGCTTTTTCGGCTACCTGCTTCACCAACTCCATACCCTGGTCGAAGTTGCCACGGATCTGCATGATCACCGCACCGTACATCATCGCCTGAGCCAGCTTGCCCATGGCAATCTTGCCTTCCGGGATCAGTACAAAGGCGGTGATGCCGGCCCGAGCCGCGTAGGCCGCAGCGGCCGCAGAGGTATTCCCGGTGGAGGCACAGATAATGGCATTACTGCCCTCTTCCACGGCCTTGGTAACGGCCATGGTCATACCGCGGTCCTTGAACGACCCCGTGGGATTCAGGCCTTCGTATTTGACGTAGATGTCCACATCCTTGCCCAACATCTTGGGGATGTTCTTCAGGCGGATCAGCGGGGTGTTACCTTCACCCAGGCTGATGATCGGCGTGTCATCATTCACCGGCAGGTGGTCACGGTAGCGGTTGATCAGGCCGGTGTAACGGTCACGAAAAGGCATAGTCTTCATCTCTTTTTAAAGCATCGGACGTCTGGCGTCTGCCGCCAGACGACAAAAATCAGGCGTCCAGGGATTCCACGCGGATGCGCATTATATCGCTATCCACGGTCTCAAGGGCAGCGATCTTGTCGAGCGCGGCATTCATGTCACCCTCGCGGACCTCGTGGGTCATCATCACGATAGGCACCAGCCCCTGATCCACTTCGCGCTGCACCATGGCATCAATACTGACGTTGTTGTCGCTGAGGATTCGGGTGATGTCCGCCAGCACCCCACGCTGATCCTGCACATGCAAACGCAGGTAGAAACAGCAGGTCACGTCATCAATGGTCAGAATCGGCTCGTCAGACATATGATCGGTATGGAAACCGAGGTAAGGCACCCGCTCATCGTGGTCCACGGTCAGCGCACGGCCCAGCTCAATAATATCGGCCACCACCGCAGAGGCAGTCGGCTCGGCGCCAGCACCGGCACCATAGAAGAGGGTCGGGCCAACCGCATCGCCATTGACCATCACCGCATTCATGACACCGTTGACGGCAGACAGCATCGCTTCCTTGGGAATCAGGGTCGGGTGCACTCGCAGCTCAATCCCGTTGCCCGTGTCCTTGGCGATGCCAAGGTGCTTGATGCGATAACCGAAATGGGCCGCGCTGGCCACGTCTTCCGTAGTGATTCGGCTGATTCCCTCGGTGTAGACCTTGGAAAACTGCAGCGGGATACCAAAAGCGATGGACGCGAGGATGGTCAGCTTGTGCGCAGCGTCGATGCCTTCCACGTCGAAAGTCGGGTCCGCTTCGGCATAACCCAGCTGTTGGGCTTCGGCCAGCACGTCGTTGAAATCACGACCGCCCTCTTCCATTTCCGTCAGGATAAAGTTGCCGGTTCCGTTGATAATCCCGGACAGCCAGTGGATATGGTTGGCCGCAAGACCTTCACCCAGGGATTTCAGAATCGGGATACCACCGGCCACAGAGGCCTCGAACGCCACATCGACGCCATTATCCTGGGCAGCCTGGAAGATCTCGTTGCCATGCTCAGCGATCAGCGCCTTGTTGGCGGTCACAATGTGCTTGCCGTTGCGAATGGCCGTGAGGACAAGCTCACGAGCGGTGTCGGTGCCGCCAATCAGCTCAACAAGAATGTCGATATCAGGGTCGCTGGCCACGGCAAAAATGTCACGGGACAGGCGAATGCCGTCAGTCTCGCAGGCCGGGTTGTCACGGCGAGCACCAATGTGCGTAATTTCAATCGGACGCCCCACACGACGGGCGATATCACGCGCATTGCGCTTGAGCACGTTTACGGTGCCTGAGCCAACGGTACCCAGACCTGCAATTCCCACCTTCACCGGCTTCACAGCGTTTCCTCGTTCAGATACATCATTCATTATTCAGTCAGCGGCAGGCCTCACCTGCCCGCCATCTCAGCCCAGCAGCCCATCCTGACGGAACATCTTCTTGATGCCGCGAATAGCCTGCCGGGTGCGTTGTTCGTTCTCGATCAGACCAAAACGGACATGATCATCCCCGTATTCCCCAAAACCCACGCCGGGAGACACCGCAACGCCGGCATCCGTCAGCAGTTTTTTGGCAAACTCCAGTGAGCCCATTTCCCGGTAGGGCTCAGGGATTTCGGCCCATACGAACATGGTGGCACGGGGTCGCTCCACCTGCCAGCCGATCTCGGCCAGCCCGTCTACCAGCACATCACGGCGCTGACGGTACATTTCGCAGATCTCACTGACACAGCTCTGATCTCCCTCCAGCGCCGCAATGGCGGCCACCTGAATCGGAGTAAAGGTGCCGTAGTCGAGATAGGACTTGATCCGGGCCAGCGCGTGAATCAGGTCCTTGTTGCCACAACAGAAGCCCACCCGCCAGCCGGGCATATTGTAACTCTTTGACAGAGAAAAGAATTCTACCGCCACATCCCGTGCACCTTCGACCTGCAGGATAGACGGGGCCTGATAGCCATCAAACACGATGTCTGCATAGGCAATATCGTGCACTACCCAGATATTGTGCTCACGGGCAATGGCCACCACTTTTTCGAAGAACTCCAGCTCCACACACTGCCCGGTGGGATTCCCCGGGAAATTCAACACCAGCATTTTCGGCTTGGGCCAGGATTCCTTGATCGCGCGTTCCAGCTCGGCGAAGAAATCCACCCCTTTCACCAGGGGTACATGGCGAATGTCCGCATTGGAAATCACGAAACCGTAGGGGTGAATCGGATAGCTGGGGTTCGGCACCAGTACCGTATCACCCGGGCCCATGGTCGCCAGCGCCAGGTGGGCCAGGCCCTCCTTCGAGCCGATGGTGACAATGGCCTCGGATTCCGGGTCCAGCGCAACACTGTAGCGGCGCTGATACCAATCGGTGATGGCCTTGCGTAGCCGCGGAATCCCCCGCGACTGGGAATAACGGTGGGTATCGCCCCGCTGCACGGTTTCCGCCAGCTTGTCGACGATATGCTTCGGGGTGGGCTGGTCCGGGTTGCCCATGCCGAAATCAATAATATCCTCGCCCCGCGCTCGCGCCGCCTTCTTCATCTCGCCAACAATATTGAAGACGTAGGGAGGCAGTCGTCGAATGCGCTGAAAATCCGTATCCACAGGACACCTTGGGGGCAGGGAAAACAAGGCGGACACATTAACGGCGCATCACTGCGCCGTCAATGTATAGCCACCGGTGAATCCAGCGCAAAGCGCCGGATTGCGGGCGTCAGGAGCCCGCCGCCTCAAGCCGGGAAAGCAGATCTTGCGGGGCAAGATAGCCACCCAGTTGCTGGCCGTCCGTGGTGTAAATGGCCGGCGTGCCGCGCACCCCGAATTCGATACCCAGCTCGTACTGCTCCATCACCACTGCGGCGCAGTCTTCCTTGAGCTCAGACTCGCTCAGAGTCTCCGAGAGTTTGGCATCTGTGAGCGCTTTGCGGGGATCATCCGCACACCAGATATGGCGCATCGGGTCAGTGGCCGGGGACGATTCACCGCCACGGGGGAACGCCAGATAATGCACAGTTACTCCCGCCTGTTGAAACTCCTCAATATGACGGTGCAACTTACGGCAGTAGCCACAGGTAATATCGGTGAAAACGTACACCTCGTGCTTCTCGTCTTCGGCCTGGTAGGTAATCAGGTCCTCTGCATCCAGCGTCTTGATGCCTTCCGTACGCACCTTGGCAAGGCGCTCTTCCACGGGATCAATGACATCGCCATCGCGAAGTTCCAGCATCTTGCCATTAAACAGGAACCGGCCATCATCACTCATGTACAAGGTGTCGGAACCGTTAATAGTCAGCTCCAGCACACCAGCCATTTCTGTTTCGCGAACCTCGGTAACCTTGCCACGGGTAAAGACTTTCTCAAATGCCGCCTTGGCTACCTCTGCCCCCGTTTCACCTGCACCGGTCGCCGCACTCTCAGTTGCTCCGGAGTCCGCACCACAGGCCGTCACCAGTCCCATCAGGGCAAATACAAACCACTTCTTCATTCTGTCGTTTCTCCTTCCGCTCCCTGATTGGAGCCGTTAACCCCACTCAGGTTCCCGAGCGAGGGTGATGTTTCTGGTATAGATCCTGTAATCGCTGCTGTGCCACATGGGTGTAGATCTGAGTGGTCGACAGGTCACTATGGCCAAGCAATAACTGCACCACCCGCAAGTCCGCCCCGTGATTCAGCAGGTGCGTTGCAAAAGCATGCCGCAGTGTATGAGGTGACAGGGCTTTTTGCACCCCTGCCACTTGCGCCATCTGTTTGATACGGTGCCAGAATGTCTGTCGAGTCATGCAGGTGCCCCGCAGGCTGGGAAACAGCAGTTCCTGGTCATTGCCCAGCAACATGGGGCGTCCCTCGCGCAGGTAGCGAACAAGCCAATGCAGTGCTTCTTCACCCAGTGGCACCAGCCGCTCCTTGTCACCCTTACCGATCACTCTCACCAACCCCTGCCGCGGATTAATCTGGCTTTGCGTCAGCGTGACCAGCTCCGTGACCCGCAACCCCGTGGCATAGAGCACCTCCAGCATGGCCCGGTCACGTAACCCCAGCGGGGTATCCAGATCCGGTGCCGCCAGCAGGGCCTCCACATCGGCCTCGGTAAGAGTCTTGGGCAGTGGCCGGCCCGTTTTCGGCCGCTCAATCAACAATGCGGGGTCTTCCGGCACCCGCCCCTCGCGCTTTAGCCAGCGATAGAAGCTTTTTACCGCGGATAACTGTCGCGCCACGGTGCGGGCAGAAATCCCCAGCTGGTGGCGGGCCGCAAGGAACTCCAGCAGCTGGTAACGCTGCGCTTCCAGCAGTGAACCGCCCCGCTCGTGCAGCCAATCCGCCAACTGCCTCACATCCCGGCGATAGTTGCTGAGGCTGTTTTCGCTTAGACCTTTTTCCAGCCACTGCTGGTCCAGCCAGGCGTCAATCAGCCGTGCCTGCGCATCGCGAGTGTCACTCATGAATTATCATTGCCTTACTACCATGGCCGAATCCCTTTTTACCAAATATTACCGTGATTTCCGCTTATCCAAAGGACAAACGCACGGCTTTCTGGCATCAATAGAGGTACACCGTGACAACCAAGGAGAGGACACATGGGAATCTTATCGTGGATTGTGTTTGGCCTGATTGCCGGCATTGTTGCCAAATGGATCATGCCGGGCAAGGATCCCGGCGGCTTTATTGTCACCATTCTCATCGGGATTGCTGGCGCCTTTGTCGGCGGCTGGCTGGGCTCCATCACCGGACTGGGCGGCTCAGTGGGCAGCTTCAGCCTGGGCAGCTTTGTGACCGCCATTGTCGGGGCACTGGTGCTGCTATTCCTGTACCGGATGCTGAAAAAGGCGTAAGACGCGGAACTCGGGCAACCTTCCCGGTAGGCGATCCGACCCTAACCCGGGTAACGCCTTACGCCAGGCTCGTTATCTCAAGGGTCGCCTGCCGCAAGCTTCCCACAACGACGGTCTGCCCGACCGTCGCATCGTGATGCAACCATAGCGCAGCCCCAAAAAAAGGATCATCGCAGATTAGCGGGAAAGCCCCATTTGATACTCCCACCTATCCGTAGGAGCGTCGCTGGCGGCGCGATAGCCCAACCTTGGATCAAGCCACAAAGGGTACAGAGACTGAGAAAAGACGCTCTTAAGTTCTCCTCTGTGATAAATATTGCTTTTAACGGTTCTGGCTATCGCGCCGCCACCGAGCGCAGCGAGGAACGCCCGCAGGGCGGCCCCGAAGATGAACCAACAAAAAAGCCGCTTCCCGAAAGGAAGCGGCTTTTTCGTTGGAGCTGTGGTCTGCCCGTCCAGAGGTTGATTCCGCATGCCCTACAGCAAAGGCTGAACCAACATTCGCCCTCGGCAGACCCGGTGTTGCCGGTCTTACCGAATCTTTTCTTTGATCCGGGCAGACTTGCCAGAGCGATCGCGCAGGTAGTAAAGCTTGGCGCGGCTCACGTCACCACGACGATTCACTTCGATGGAATCGATCAGCGGGCTGTGCAGCTGGAATACACGCTCAACGCCCACACCGTGGGAGATCTTGCGCACGGTGAACGCAGAGTTCAGGCCGCGGTTACGACGGGCAATAACAACACCCTGGAACGCCTGCAGACGCTCACGGGTACCTTCTTTCACCTTTACCTGAACGGTAACGGTATCGCCGGCGCCAAATTCCGGCAGGTCGGCTTTCAGCTGGGCATTTTCAATGCCCTGGATGATCAGGTTCTTGCCGCTCATGGCAATGCTCCTATTCGTTCGGTTTTGCTGTATGCGGCACCTGCTCGGCGATGTATTCGTCCAACAGCTGCTGCTCTTCGTTGCTCAAACCCCGCGCCCGGCGGCGTTCCAGCAGGTCCGGACGCTGTTGCCAGGTCCGTCCCAGCGCCTGCTTCAGGCGCCAACGGCGAATCAACTCGTGATTGCCGCTCAGCAGTACCGACGGTACTGCCTGCCCCTCGTACACCTCCGGGCGGGTGTAGTGCGGGCAATCCAGCAGGTCTTCGAATTCACCTGAAAACGAGTCCTGTCCGGCGGAATCCTGGTGACCCAGCACTCCGGGAATCAGTCTGCTGACCGCATCGATCAGCACCAGCGCCGGCAGTTCGCCGCCGCTGAGAACGTAATCGCCGATGGAGATCTGTTCATCCACCTCGGCGTCGAGCAAACGCTCATCTACGCCCTCGTAGCGCCCTGCCAGTAATACCAGGCCGGGCTGCTGCGCCAACGCCTCGGCTTTCGCCTGGGTCAGCGTCTGCCCCTGAGGGGACAGATAAATCACTTTGGCTGCCGGGTTGGCAGCGCGGGCGGCCTGCAGGGCTTGCGCCAGCGGGTCCACCTTCATCACCATGCCGGGGCCACCCCCAAAGGGGCGATCGTCCACGGTGCGGTGACGATCTTCAGTGAAATCCCGTGGATTCACGGTTTCCACCGCCAGCTGGCCGTTTTCCACTGCCCGCCGGGTCACGCCGAAGTCGGTAATCGCCTTTGCCATCTCCGGAAACAGGGTAACCAGAGTGACCTGATACGGCACCGTATCCGTCGTCATATTAAAAATCCGGGTCCCAATCCACCGTCATGCGGCCTTCGGCCAGATTCACATCGGTGATCACGTCATCCGGTTGCCAGGGAATCAGCCGCTCGCGACGATCCAGGCTTTTGCTGTCACCGCGCACCACGACCACATCGTTGGCACCGGTTTCCAGCATTCTGACTACCTTGCCGAAATCTGCGCCTTCACTATGGAAGACCCGCAGGCCGATAAGATCGCGCCAGTAATATTCGCCACCACCAGACTGTGGCAACAGGTCACGAGGTATCCCGATATCCTGCCCCACCAGCGCTGCCGCCATGTTCCGGTCGGTTACCCCTTCCAGTTGTGCGATCAGGCCTTTGCCCTGGGGACGAAAGCCGATGACCTTCACCGGCTTCCACTCTCCACCAGATCTGGAGCCACCTTGCTTAAGGTGCCAAGGCTGGTAGTGCTGGATGTTTTCGCGGGGGTCGGTATTGGAAAAAACCTTTACCCACCCCTGCACGCCGTGCACCCCGAGGATGCGACCGACAACCTCCAGCTCAGAGGACGTCTGCCCTCCAGTGATCATCAGGCTTCCTTACGGGCCTGCTTAACCAGGGTCTTGACGCGGTCAGACAGCTGAGCACCTTTACCCACCCAGGCATCCAGGCTTTCGAGGTTCAGCTTGAGAGGGATTTCACCGCCACGGGCGATGGGGTTGTAGAAACCCAGTTGCTCGATGAAACGACCATCACGGGCGTTACGGCTATCGGCAACAACAATGCTGTAGAACGGGCGCTTCTTGGAACCGCCGCGAGCGAGACGAATAACTACCATGGTTTATCTACCTTTTTTATCAATCCGGTTTCCCGGCCGCCTGCCGAGGAGGGCATAGCGAGCCATCGTATCCGCTTGAAAGCCAGGCCCTGCCTTGCATCAGAGCGCAAAACAAAGGACAGGCCGCGAAGGGCGCGGATTATACAGGGAGATGCAGCACGCAACAAGAGTTTCGCAGTTCCCCAACGGCTCAAGTGCCGCGCCAACAAACGCCCTGCCCCAAACGCCGCGCGGGCAGAGAGGCGGAATTCCCACCTGCCCTGCCCGCGCGTTGCAGCTTGAGGCTTGAAACGTGCCGCTCCTTACATCGGCGGCATTCCACCGCCCATGCCGCCCGGAGGCATGCCGCCACCGGGCCCGCCCATGCCACCGGAACCACCCGGGCCGCCATTGCCACCCATCATGCCTTCCAGGCCACGCATCATGTTCTTCATGCCGCCTTTGGTGCGCATCTTCTTCATCATCTTGGCCATCATCTTTTGCTGCTTCATCAGGCGGTTCAGGTCCTGGATCTCAAGACCGGCACCCGCCGCGATGCGCTTCTTGCGTGAGCCCTTGATGATGTCCGGGTTGCGACGTTCTTTTACCGTCATGGAGTCGATCAACGCCTCCATGTGTTTCATCTGCTTCATGGCCGCCGGGTCCTGGGCCGCCTGCATCATGCCGCCCATGCCAGGCAGCTTGTCGAGCAGGCCCGCCATACCGCCCATGTTGCGCATCTGCTGGAACTGGTCCTTGAGATCCTCGAAGTCCATCGCCTTGCCTTTCTTGAACTTCTTGGCGATCTTCTCGGCTTTCTTCTTGTCCAGCTTGCGCTCGGCTTCTTCCACCAGGGAGAGCACGTCGCCCATGCCGAGGATCCGGCTGGCGATACGATCCGGGTGGAACGGCTCCAGGGCGTCGGTCTTTTCACCCATGCCGATAAACTTGATGGGTTTGCCGGTGAGCTGGCGAACGGACAGAGCCGCACCACCACGGGAATCACCGTCAGCCTTGGTCAGGATCACACCGGTCAGCGGCAGCGCCTCATTAAAGGCCTGGGCGGTATTCGCTGCATCCTGACCGGTCATGGCGTCGACCACGAAAAGGGTTTCCACCGGACTGATCGCCCCGTGCAACCGCTTGATCTCGGACATCATCTCGTCGTCCACATGGAGACGACCGGCAGTATCGACGATCAGCACATCCATATAACGACGGCGAGCCTCTTCCAACGCACCGTTGGCAATATCCACCGGATCCTGATCGCCGGTAGACGGGAAGAAGTGGGTCTCAACCTCTCCGGCCAGCGTCTTCAGCTGCTCGATAGCCGCCGGGCGGTACACGTCGGCCGACACCACCATGACCTTCTTCTTCTCACGCTCCTGCAGGAAGCGGGCAAGCTTGGCCACCGAGGTGGTTTTACCTGCCCCCTGCAAACCGGCCATCAGGATGATCGCGGGCGGCTTGGCGGCCAGATCCAGGCCGTCGTTGGCGTCGCCCATGGTGTGAACCAGCTCGTCATTGACGATCTTCACGAATGCCTGGCCAGGATTCAGGCTTTGCAGCACTTCCTGCCCCAGGGCTTTTTCCTTTACCTGTTCGACAAACTCTTTCACCACTGGCAAGGCCACATCGGCCTCCAGCAGCGCCTTGCGCACTTCGCGCAGGGTGTCGCGGATATTGTCTTCGGTCAGGGAGCCCTGACCTGCCAGGTTTTTAAGCGACGATCCCAACCGGTCGGTGAGATTCTCGAACATGGTGCTACCTCCAGATCCTTATGTCTGCGCGCAATTGGGCCTGCGGCAGGGACAAGGGCGCGATTATAGCCCTCATTTACCGCCAACGTCATGGGGCCCAACCACAAACCCACCGGTAAAATGAGAATGATTGTTGATAGAAGAGTTGCGCCTATGCCAGACTTCAGCGGGCTTGCCCGGCACTTCTCGCCCGGGCCTTTGTAGGGATTACAGCACGTTATGGATTTTTCGGTGATCAGCGGCCTGCTGGCCTTTGTTCTCTACGTCGTCGCTTGTCTGATCGTGATCCGGCAGCTGCGCGGCGAGAAAGCGCCGTCACGCCGATCCATCCTGATTCCCGGCCTGCTCGCCGTCATCGCCCATGCCATCAGCCTGTGGGAGGTGATCATTACGCCCCAGGGGCTACAGCTAGGGTTATTTCCTGTCGCTTCCACCGTCGCCATGACCGGCACTGCCCTGGTGCTGATTTCCAGCCTGTACCGCCCGTTTGAGTGGATCTCGGCCATGGTGTACCCCTTTGCCGCCCTTTCCATTCCCGCCATGCTATGGGTCAATACCGGCTACGTGGCCCAACCCCTGGCGCACGGCTTGGGCCAGCATGTGTTCTTCTCCATCGTGGCATACGCTGTTCTCAGTGTTGCCGCAGGGCAAGCGGTACTTCTCAGCATTCAGGACCGCCAGCTTCGCAGTGGCCATATCCGCGGTGTGATGCGGTTATTCCCCCCGATGCAGGTGATGGAATCCATGCTGTTCGAGGTCATCTGGCTGGGCCAGATACTGCTGACCCTCGCTATCGTCACTGGCTTCTTTTACGTAGACAATTTGTTCGCCCAACACCTGGTCCACAAGACGGTCCTGACCCTGATTGCCTGGGTAGTCTTCGCCATCCTGCTCGGGGGGCGCTACCTGCGCGGCTGGCGAGGCCGCACCGCCACACGCTTCACCCTCAGCGGCTTTGCCGTACTGCTGGTAGCCTTCTTCGGTAGTCAGCTGGTGCTCGAGTTCATTCTGAAGCGCTGATTGAATTGAACGTCCAAAGTTGAAACACGGATCACCCACTACTTGCGTTTGAAACCTTGAGCCCGCGCCTAAAGCCCGAACGCGGCCTCAAGGCATAAGGAAAAAGACAACCCCGGATCGCGAACTGTTCACTGTTAACTGTTCACTGCCTCCTTGACACCTCTCGGTCCTACCCCAAACAATATCCCCCCAACTGGCGGATAAACGACATTTCCCTTGGATACCTTCTCTGACGGGTGGCTCATTGGCGCCCTGATTTTCCTTGTGCTTGGCTCAGCCTTTTTCTCCAGCAGTGAAACCGGCATGGTGGCCATCAACCGTTATCGCCTGCGGCATCTGGCACGTCAGGGCCACAAGGCCGCCTCCCGGGTCGAAAAGCTGCTTAAACGCACCGACCGTCTGCTGTCTGTGATCCTGATCGGCAACAATTTCGTCAACAACTTCGCCGCCACCGTGGCCGCCATCCTGGCCATTCGCTGGCTGGGCGATAGCGGGGCCGCTGTGGCTCCGGTGGTCATCACCATCATCATGTTGGTATTTGCGGAGATCACCCCCAAGACCTTTGCCGCCATGCGCCCGGAGCGGGTCGCCTTTCCCGCCAGTCTCGCGTTAAAACCTTTACAGACCCTGCTGGCCCCGCTGGTGTGGATGGTCAACGGCGTCAGCAACCTGCTGCTTCGCCTCGCCGGGATTCGGGCCAACGAACATGACGACGATCATCTCAGCCCGGAAGAGCTGCGCACCGTGGTGAACGAAGCCGGCGGCCTGATCCCGGAAAACCACCAGAAGATGTTGCTGAACATTCTCGATCTGGAAACCGTCACCGTGGAAGACATCATGGTGCCGCGCAACGAGATGGTCGGTATTGATCTGGAGGATGACATGCATGACATTCTCACCACCCTGCGCGCCAGCCAGCACACCCGCCTCCCTGTGTACAACGGCGACCCTAATAACATGGTTGGCCTGCTCCACCTGCGCAAGCTCAGCCGCCTGCTCCTCAAGGAAGACATCAACAAGGCTGAGTTGATGCAGTACACCGTCGAACCCTACTACGTGCCAGAAGCGACCTCATTGCACCAACAGCTGATCAACTTCCAGAATGCCAAGCGACGCATCGGGGTAGTGGTCGATGAGTACGGTGATGTGCAGGGACTAGTCACACTGGAAGATATCCTGGAAGAAATTGTCGGTGAATTTACCACCGATCTGGCCGCCACCAGCCAGGATATTCACCCCCAGGAAGATGGCAGCTTCGTGATTGACGGCTCCACCACATTGCGTGACATCAACCGCGCCTTGCAGTGGGAGCTGCCAACCGATGGCCCCAAGACCCTCAACGGACTGATCCTCGAATACCTCCAGGACATCCCGGACGCCAATATTTCGGTAAAAATCGACCAGTACCAGATCGAGATTCTTCAGGTTAAAGACAACATGGTGAAAACCACCCGGATGCGCCTGGCGGTCTGAGCACCGCCTTCCGGTCACTGCTGCGATTGCAGATTCCCCCTGTTTTTCCTGTGTGATCGACTCGCTTCGATTCGCTATACGACTTTCACCAAACAGTCATCTTTCTTCCACATACTCCTTTCTTCCTAATCAACACCGTATCCATTTGGGGGAGTTATGGTGGACGCAGTCTCATCGCCGCGCGCCCAGTTAGTCGAACTGCTCTGGCAACTGAAACAAAACTTTGATCAAGAAGGTGATAGCAGCCTTCGTTTCGTGCACTTCAATACCCTTTTGAATGATCCCACTTACCGGGCGGAGATCATCAAGCGTGCAATCCATCACGACAACCGCAAGATTCGTGCGCTGGGCCAGAAACTGCAGGAGGCCAATCGTGACGGCGTACTACTGCACAAACGCCCAGCCGCCAGCACCCCGCTGACCAACCCGGATATTGCTGAAACCCTCGGAACACAGCCTTCCCGTGACACCAGCCAGGGCAAGAGCCATCGCGGCACTTACGCCTGGCTGGGGCTGGCTGCAGTCATGCTCGGCATCATCACCTACTTTGCCTACAAACCAATCCACCAGTTGATCGCCGGCACCCAGGTGATCAAGGGATCCCTGTTCGGCCACCAGACCTGGGCCGCCAATACCACCTGGATTCTGGACGGCATTGTCTACGTTGAAGCAGGCGGCACCCTGACCATTGAGCCCGGCACCCGCATCGAAGGTCGCCCAGGCTCTGCCCTGGTGATTACCCGCGATGCCACCCTGTTTGCCCGCGGACAGGAAAGCGCCCCCATCATTTTCACCAGCAACCAGGCTGAGGGCACACGAACTGCAGGCGACTGGGGTGGCGTCGTAATGCTGGGCAGCGCCCCCGTCAATGTCGAGGGAGCACAGATCGAAGGCATCCCTGCCGGCGATACCCGCGGCGAGTTTGGTGGCCGTGATGTGGAATCCTCCTGCGGCGTGATGGAGTACTCCCGTATCGAGTTTGCCGGATTTGAGGTATATGCCAACAACGAACTCAACGGCCTGACCCTGGGCGGCTGCGGCAGCAATACCATTATTCGCCATGTACAGGTTCATCGAGCCCTGGATGATGGTATCGAGGTCTTTGGTGGTACCGTCAACCTCAAACATATTGTCATTACCGGTGCCGGAGACGATTCACTGGACTGGGACATGGGCTGGCGGGGCAACGTGCAATTTCTGGTCGCACAGCAACATGCCAATGTGGGCGACAATGCTTTCGAAGGCGACAACCTGAAGGCAAACCCGAATGCATCGCCTCTGTCAGAACCCACCATGTACAACGTGACGCTGATCAGCCCCCGGAGCCATGAAAAATACCACCGCGCCATGACCCTGAAAGTCGGCACCGGCGGCCATTTTCATAACATCATCATCGATGGATTTTCCGGCGAAACCATCGACCTGAAAGGTGCCGAAACCGTTCGCCGCATCAGCAACGGAGAACTTACCTTCAACAGCATGATGGTGCACAAGGTAGGAAACCGGGGCCTGACCTTCTTCGATGCTGAAGCGATGGACAGTGACGACGACGATGGTTTTGATGAGCGACGCTACTTCCAGAGCAGTGCGGTCGCGGCACAGTTCGGTACAGACCCTCTGCTGACACGGGATGCCACCAGCGCCTCACACCCGGACTTCGCTCCCACCGCCCGCTCCCCCGCCCGCAATGGAGCCAGCCCGATCCCGCAAGGGGAGTTCTGGGATGAAGCCGCTAACTATCTCGGTGCCGTGCGCCCCGGAAATGTTCAGAACTGGACGG
This sequence comes from Alcanivorax sp. P2S70, assembly GCF_000475295.1. Classification (NCBI taxonomy): domain Bacteria; kingdom Pseudomonadati; phylum Pseudomonadota; class Gammaproteobacteria; order Oceanospirillales; family Alcanivoracaceae; genus Alcanivorax; species Alcanivorax sp. P2S70. Next base: position 40,049 of record NZ_AXBZ01000032.1, on the reverse strand, counting down.
ATGGCTGGACGTCTTATCCTTTGAACTAACAGAACGACGAACCCGGAAACGAAAAACCACGCCCTTTGGCGTGGTTTTTCGTATAGGGCATGCAACTACCCTCGCATGACGCCTGCCGTCATTAGAGGCTTACACCCGGACCTGGGTTTGTACCTTCTTGGCTACCCGTCCCATCATTTCGATCACTTTTTCCCGCTCTCTCTTCTTGATGGCCTCGCTGTCCACATGCAGGCTAAACCCTTCCGCCTCGTAATTGACCGACACCGGCTCAGTTTTTTTCAGATCAGTGGCGGAACGGGCCAACGTTCTGAGAATAGTGTTCTTGTCAAAGTTGCGAATACGCTCCACATCCAGGTGAATACCAAAGCCACTGGTTTGCGCAGACACGTAGCGATTCTTCGCGCCGGCATCCTTCTGTGCGCCCAGCGCTTCGAATACCGGAATCGGACGATTAAAACCCTTGACCTGAATATCGCCCATGTTGCGACAACGAATGCGGTCTTTCACCAACGCCTGTGTCGCTTCGGAAATCAGTACCCCCCCGGGACGACAGGCCGACTCCAGACGGCTGGCCAGATTCACATCCGTGCCCAGAATGGTGTAATCCATGCGCGAATCCGTCCCAAAGTTGCCCACCGTGACATAGCCGGTATTAATGCCAATCCGGATTTCCAGCTTGTGATCAATGCCTTCGCGCTTCCAACGCTGGCGCAGCAGCTTCATTTGTTCCTGCATCTCGATGGCCATCAACACACACCGATAGGCATCCTCTCTGGCTCCCGCACTCTTGGGGTCACCAAAGAACACCATCACCGCATCACCGATAAACTTGTCGATCGTCCCGCCATGCCGGAGCGCAATTCGGGTCATCTCACTAAGATAGGAGTTCAGCATGCTGGTCAGGGTCGCCAGCGGCAGTTCCTCTGAAATAGCACTGAAGCCCTTGATATCGGAAAAGAACACCGTCAGCCGTTTGCGGCGGGTTTCCAACTTGGCGTCACGCTTACCGGAAAAAATCGAGCCCCAGATCTGTGGCGGCAAATACTTGGCCAGCTTGCGGGACATTTCTACAGCCTGCTGTTGCTGCCGGGTGACCAGCTCCTGAGCTTGCTTCAGGTATTTAGCCTGTAAATGCGCAAAGGTCGAGGACGCTCCCACATAGATACCCAGGCCGAGCAGCGAAATCACCGTCAGCAATACCGGGGCCTGATCCGGCGGCAAATAGGCAAAACCCAGCAGATACCCCATCAACAGGGCCCCAATACTGGTCATGAGCAGGTTGAGCAGCCAGGGTTTGAGGCCTCCACTGCTTACCGCATTGGCATGGACGATGATCAACAACACCAGTGATGGCACCAGCGCAAAATGCAGAAGCGCACACGCGACCCCAATAATCATGGCATCGGACTGCATTAGTGCCTGATGCACCGGCTTCTGGGGTTTGTCTTTTTTCATGGCCAGGAACAGGATGCCCTGGGCCACCAGCGGATAGGCCAGTAATCCCGCCACCCCCAAGAGGTGCAACTGTGGGTACAGCTCAAGCTTCAGACCCGCCACCAGCATCATTGCCGCCACCAGAAAGGCAAGCAGACGGATATAGTTGGCCTGGCGGCGTGCCCGCTCCATGGGCCCGATCAACGGACGGCGAGCTTTCTTTTTCGAGGTGGAAGACATTGTGAATCGTTTCACATGATTTTCGGGAAGCTTAGCGCTTTCCCTTCTAAGAAAAAAGGCTGGGGCGACTAACGCGATTATTTCTCCCTTTTAAGGTCGTGGCTGGGACTCATTCGCAATTCGGGATACCATGGCGCCCTTGTTAATGGAGCACTGAATGGACACCCTCACCGCCCTCACCACCCGCGTATCCTGTCCCCGCCTGGCCGAACCCGGCCCCAGCGACGAACAGCTGGACCTGTTGCTGCGCGCAGCGATCCGCGCTCCGGATCACGGGCTGCTGCGACCCTGGCGCTTTATCGTACTGGAAGGCGAACAGCGCGAGCGGCTTGGCGACATCATGGAGGCGCAGCTTCTCGAAGAGCAGCCCCAGGCCGACAGCCGCACCCGGGAAATTGCCCGCAACAAGGCATTACGCGCTCCGACCATCATCGTCGTCGTAGCGGATATCACCGAAAATCATAAAATCCCCGCCTGGGAGCAGATGCTCGCTGTGGGAGCTGCTGTTCAAAACATGATGCTGGCGGCCTATGAAATCGGCATCGGCGCCATGTGGCGCACTGGTGCCATGGCTAATTCCGACCTGGCCAAATCCATGCTTGGGTTTGCGGCCAAGGACCAGGTGATCGCCTATCTGTATCTCGGTACCCCGGCCATTGGTCTGAAGAGCCTTCCCGACGACGCCCCCGCAGACTACATCCGTCAGCTGCCATGATCGATCTGGACGCGCTGGCGGATCAGGTTCGTGACGCAATCCCGTTGACCCGGCATCTCTATTTCCGGTTCGAACAGTTTGACGGCGATCAGCTGCGGGTCAGCGCCCCACTGGCCCCGAACCATAATGACAAGGGCACCTTCTTCGCTGGCAGCCAGGCCGCCTTGCTGGCCCTGTCCGGCTGGGGGCTGACCACCTTGCTCGCTCAACAGGCCGGGCACCCTGCTGATGTGGTGGCAGTGGAGACTCAGCTCAAATATACCCTGCCGCTACATAGCGACATGCAGATCACCGTGACCACCGAGCAGCGTCCCCGGTTTGAGGAGCGCCTGACCCTGCGCGGCAAGGCCAGCCTGGCCATTCGCGCTATCGGCAAAGATCAGCAAGGCCAAACCGTCTGTGAATTTACCGGGATTTATCTGGCGCGAACCTGAAATCGCTCAAAGCCTGACCAACCGGCCCCGCAGTACTTGCCAGCACCCCCACCCTCCGGTACTCTACGCGCCCTCAAGAGTGAGCAAGGTAATGGCCATACGCCTGCTCCACTGCCGCAAGGCAGTGCCAAACTGTTTCAAGGTGAGGTGTCCGAGTGGCCGAAGGAGCACGCCTGGAAAGTGTGTATACGGAAACGTATCGAGGGTTCGAATCCCTCCCTCACCGCCAAATCAAAAAAGCCCCGCAATGCGGGGCTTTTTTGTGGTTGATTACTGCGTTTTGCAAGCCTAAAGCCGTGACGACAGCTTGCCAATAACGCTCTGATTCAGCGGCTCTTCCAGATCCGGGCAACGGCCTTGTCTTCGCCCAACAGGCCCACCACGACACACACCAACGCCGACACCCCGAAAAACACCGCCGGGATCAGCCCGCCATAGAGCCCGGAGTGAAGACTCATCGCCAACGTTGCGGCGGACAGGATCAGGAACAGGCTTCCCACCCCAAGAAGAATCTTGCGGTAAGACGCCCGGTAGTTGTACTCATCCGTACCGGATTCGAAGGGCCGCAGGATCGGCCAGAAGACTTTTCTCAAAAAGGTTTTCACTGTGGGCTCCACAACAGGCACAACAATCCAGACCATTTAAGCAAAAAAGGCGCCAACGGCGCCTTTGGTAAGCTTACCGTCATTCGCCGGCAGGCTAACCCATGGCATCCTCTTCGGCTTTCAGCTTGCGGTACTCGATCGGGGTCATCCCAACCCAGCGCTTGAAGGCACGATAAAAGGTCGACGGTTCGGAAAAGCCGGTCAGATAAACGATTTCGTCAATGGATTCGTCCGTGCCGGCCAACAAGCGTTTGGCCAGCCGACAACGGTAATCGGCCACCAGCTGGTTGAAATTGGTACCTGCATCGGCAAGCCGGGTGCGCAACTGCCGCGCCTTGATACCCAAACGTTCGGCCACTTCTTCCAGGTTGGCGTGCCCGGATTCCAGCAGCTCCCCGATCAGGCGATTCACCTGCGCCACCAGATCCTGCTTTTCCAGCCGTGCCACCTGCTCGCTGGCCAGCTGCTCATGCAGGTGCAGCAATTCCGGCTCGTGGTGGGCAGAAGACAGGCTCATGACCGACGCATCGAAATACATGCCCACACTGGGCATGTCGAATTTCACCGGGCATTCAAACTGGCGTTCATATTCCTTCTGATCCGCATGGGGAGAATGACCAAAATGGATCTCCAGCGGCTCGAAAGCGCCATCAGTGACAAACCGGAAGAATTTGATGATGCCCATCATCATGCATTCGTTCAGATGACTCAGGCGTTTGCTCCAGATCATCTGCTTGAGGAAGACACGCTCTCCCTCCTCAAACAATTCGCCCTGCGCGGCATCAGACAACAGTCGCTGGTAATCCAGCGCCCGCTTCAGACCCTCACCAAAGGTAGGGCTCGACAGAAACAGGTACTCCAGCACCTGCCCCTTGTAGACAGGAATATGCTGGCCCAGGTGCAAACCGATGTGTTCATCGCCAGACACTTTCTCAAGAGCCTGCCAGAACCATTCCTGGGCATCGTGGGGGGTACGCAGGTCAGGAACCTGCAAGATGGATTTGTCGAGACCGACCTCTGCCAACACGGCATCAGCATCAATACCGGCATTTACCATGGCCTTGTAGGCCATGCGCAACAGCACACCGGAATCTGTCATTTCTGCCATGCGTTTGCCTTGTCCCCAAAATGAAAAAAGCTACTCTCAGATCGACTGAGAGTAGCATAAGGATGGCAGGGCCGGAACCAGCTAACCGGCCTCTACCGGGTGCTCTTTGCTGCGACTAGCGGGTCACGCGGCCTGACGGGAAGTTGAGCCGGATTCAGACTTCAGAGGGATGACTTTTGCCATTAAACCCTTGCCCTTTCCACCGCGCTTGCCCGGCAGGGACATCTTGAAAATCCGCTTCCACACACTGACCGATTGCTTCATGAACGAGCCGGTGTTGTAGGGCAGGCCGTACTTCTCGCAGATCGCCTTTACCTCAGGAGAAATTCTTGCATAGCGATGCGCAGGAATGTCCGGGAACAGGTGGTGTTCGATCTGGAAGCTCAGGTTACCGCTCATGATGTGCATGAGACGGCCACCCTCAAAGTTGGCCGAGCCCAGCATCTGGCGCACATACCAGTGACCACGGCTTTCGTCTTCCAGTACCGACTCCGGGAACTGCTCGACCTCCTCCGGGAAGTGACCATTGAAGATCACCTGGGAAGACCACAGGTTACGCGCCAGGTTCGCCGTCACGTTTCCGGCAAACACGAACGGGAAGAACGGGCCGGCCAGCGCCGGGAACAGCAGATAGTCCTTGAACAACTGCTTGCGCATCTTCTTCCAGGTCGGCTTGAACTCTGCCTTCAACTCTTCCTTCGTCTTGGTCTTGTAGATCAGGTAGTCCTCGAGCTTGAGGCTCTGTACCGCCACAAAGTGCTGGAAGAAGGTGGACAGAATCACCGCCAGGATCGGGTTCAGGACAAAGCGCGGCTCCCACTCCTGATCGTCTGACATACGCAGAATGCCGTAACCAATGTCGTGATCCTTGTCGAGCACGTTGGTGAAGGTATGGTGCTCAAAGTTGTGGGTGTGCTTCCACGCGGTATTGGTACAGGTGTTGTCCCAGTCAAAGTTCCGCGAGTTGATATTCTTGTCACCCATCCAGTCGTATTGGCCATGCATGACGTTGTGGCCAATTTCCATGTTATCCAGGATCTTGGAAGCCGACAGACAGGCTACCCCGGCAAGCCATGCCGGCGGCAGGAAACCCGCCATCAGCAGGCCGCGGCCGGCCACTTCCAGCTGACGCTGGCGCTTGATCAGGGTACGGATGTATTTCTCGTCCTTCTCGCCCAGGTCCGCGATTTCACGGTTACGGATGGCATCCAGTTCCTGGCCGATGGCGTCAAATTGTTCCGGGGTCAGAGTGTGGTAAATGCTCATGATGCTGACTCCTTTCCTTTAAATGTCCAGGGTCACCGTGCCCACTGGCACGCTGACGCAAAGTTGAATGTCTTCTTCATCGCCGCTGCTGATCTCACCGGTGCGCAGATCGCGTACCTTGCCAGCGGTTTTCTTGCAGGTGCAGCTGTAACAGATCCCCATCCGGCAGCCGGATTCCGGGGTCAGGCCTGCCGCCTCGGCCTGCTCAAGCAGGTTGCTGCCGTTATTGGCGACCAGGGTTTCACTGCGGGCAAAACGCACTTCGCCCCCCGCTTCATCACTGGTGTCCAGCTGTGGCGTTGCCAGGGTGAACTGCTCCTTGTGCAACCGGTCGCTCAGGCCTTCCTCTTCCCAGACCTTTTCCACTGCCGCCATCATCGGCGGCGGACCACACAAAAAAGTGGTTGCCTGTGCAAAATCCGGAACAGAGCTGCACAAGTGTTCACTACAGAACAACCCCGACAACTCGCCACCCGATTCGCCCTCGCCAAAAGCACGCAGCAGGGTCACGTTGTTGTGACGGGTGGCAATATCCGCCAGCTCGTCTGCATAGATCATGTCTTCGGCACGATTGGCGTAGTGCAAAAACGTGATCTCGCCGTCATAGCCCTCATCACACAAGGTGCGCAACATGGACATCACCGGCGTAATACCACTGCCGCCACTGATCAGCAGCACCCGCTCGGGGCGCTGCTCCGGCAGGGCAAACTCACCCCCAGCCGGGCTCAGGGTGACGACCTCGCCTTCCTGCAGCTGCTCGCGCAGGTAACGTGAAACGAAGCCGTTGGCATGGGCCTTGGCGGTCAGCTCAATGCGGCCATCGGTGCGATGCAGGGAGTTGGCCGGAGAGTAACAACGGGTGTGGCGCTTGCCGTCAATGCTGACCGTCAGCTGCACGAACTGGCCCGGAATAAAGCCCTGCCAGTTGGTATTGGGCTGCAAGGTCACGGTCACGCTGTCGGCCGTCAGGTGTTCAATCTTCTCCACCCGTGCACGGACTTCCGTGGTGGACCAAAGTGGGTTGAGCACTTCCAGGTAGCGATCAACGCCGTGGGGGTAGCTGAGCACCCCGGCAACACGGGACTGCAACAGGCGCTGAAGGCCTTGCTGAAAACGTCGCGGAGTCTGTGTAGTTGCGTTCATGGGAAAAACCCTTAAAGTGAACAGATGTACGCATTATTCTCAGCACAGCGATTAAAGTCAACACTTGTTCACTAAAAAAATAAAGGCTTTCATTTTCATGTGCTTACAAAGCTTTTTGTGGAATTAGTTGCATCACCGTCCCACAACGAGGAGAATTTACAGCGTATTTTTGGAGGCCAATCCGATGTCCAAGGAAAGCAGCAGCAGATCCCGCAAGCCTAAACGGGGCCAGACCCGTGAGGCCTTGATGGAGGCTGCCCTGGATCTGGTGGTCAAAAAGGCGCCCTTTTCCAGCCTGAGCCTGCGTGAAGTGACCAAACGCGCCGGCGTGGTCCCCACCGCCTTCTATCGCCATTTCACCGACATGAGCGCCCTGGGGCTGACCCTGCTGGACGAGTCCTTCCGCACTCTGCGGCAGATGATGCGTCAGGTCCGACAGGAAAATCAGCCCAACGAAAACATGCTGCGCGGCTCCATGGAGACCTACTTCAATTATGTGCGCGAGAACCGCGCCCATTTTCTGTTCGTCGCCAAGGAGCTGTTTGGTGGCACCCCCACCATGCGCAATGCTATCCGCCGTGAAATCCGCATGTTCACCAACGAGTTGGCCATGGACATGGCTCGCTTTCCCTTCCTTAACCACCTCAGCGCTGAAGACCTGCAAATGATGGCCGGCCTGGTAGTGAACAACGTCACTGCACTGACTCAGGAAATGCTGGAACTGGAAGAAAGCGATACCTTCGGCCAGCAGGAAGTGCTTGGCACCGCCGAAAAACAATTGCGGTTGATCTTCCTTGGCGTGGGCCAGTGGAAATCCTGACCCCTGCCCGATGACTGCTTGAGTCGCCAGCGCCGTCGTCTGCGCGGCCAATAGCGGCTTGCCCTTGCTGCTCTATACTTTCCCGGAGAATCAGCCAGCTACCAAAGCCACGGCTTACAACAGGTAAAGGGAAAGGATCGAGTAATGAGCGAGGTAAAATTCCGCGAACTGCGTAATTCACCCCCCATGGTGGTTAACTTTGCCAAGGCAGTGCTGCGTGCCACCGTCAAGCCAGGCAAGAACCCGGCCCTGCCGGAAATCGGCCTGCGACTCAACGATGTGGCGCTGGACGAAAAACACCTGGCGGCTTACCGCAAGGTGTGTGGCTTCGCAGCAGACGGCAAGCTTCCCGTTACCTACCCCCATATGCATGCCTTCCCGCTGCACATGGCCCTGATTCTCAGTGATGGGTTCCCGTTCCCGGCCATGGGGCTGGTGCATGTCCGCAACAGCATTACCCAGTACCGCCCGATCAGTGAGAAAGAGCAACTCAATGTGAAGTGCTATCTGGGCAACCTGAACAAGGTCGACAAGGGTTACGAGTTCTCTATCTTCACCAGCATCAGCACCGGTGGTGAGCGTGTTTGGGAAAGCGAATCCGTGAATTTCTTCCGCACCGGCGGCGGCGGTGGCAGCAAGAAGAAAGAGGCCCCCAAGCCCGCGCCCGCCACGGACACCGTGGAGTGGAAAGTCCCCGGTGATACCGGTCGCCGTTATGGCGCGGTATCCGGTGACCGCAACCCGATTCACCTGTACCCGCTGTCGGCCAAGCTGTTCGGTTTCAAGCGTCAAATTGCCCACGGCATGTGGTCCAAGGCCCGCTGCCTGGCCGAACTGCAAAACCAGCTCCCCGAGACCGCTTTTACGGTCGATGTGCAGTTCAAGCTGCCCATGTTTATTCCTGCCAGCGTCAAGTTTGAGAACAAGCCGGCCAAGGGCGGAAGCGATTTCCGCCTGTTGGCCAAAGACGGCATCAAGCCCCATCTGGCCGGCCAGATCCGTCCGGCAGAGTAAAGCGCCAGACGCCAGAACGCGGGCAGGGCTGCGGGGATTCCCCGATACCCTGCCCGCGTTTTTTTATGCCTGAGGGTTAGTGGAGAGGTGCGTGAAGCGGTTCAGGGGAGCCGTTGGATGTGCTTCCGGGATCTCTTCCTCGCTTGGGCTCGGCTCACCATGCAGCATGGTTACTCGCTTCGCTCGTCCCTTCGGGGCCGCACTGCCCGCGTTACGCCACTGCGCCAGGTTCCTGCCGGGTTCTCGGGTGATTTACTGGCGCCAAACCCAACGATCTGGAAAGCGTTTCCGTTCTTCCTAAAACCGGGATCTAGCTTGGGTTTTCCCGTCCAGTCGTGCGTAGTTCGTAGCTTGTAGCTTGTCGCGTGCTGCTGCCGTAAACTTCCTGCCCATGCGCGATGACAGCCACGATTATCTATCCCTGTTTCTCAACGACATTCCTCTACTGGATGTGCGAGCCCCTGTGGAATTCTCCAAGGGCGCCTTCCCTGCCGCGACCAATCTTGCGCTGATCAACAATGATGAACGGCATCAGATCGGTATTTGCTACAAGCAGCATGGGCAGCAGGCAGCCATTGATCTGGGCAACCAACTGGTCAGCGGTGAAGAGCGGGACAAGCGCATGCAAGCGTGGCAGCAATGGTGGCGCGACAACCCCCACGGCTATCTTTATTGCTTCCGGGGCGGCCTGCGCAGCCAGACCACGCAGGCCTGGCTAAAAGAGGCCGGGGTCGATGCCCCACTGATTCGGGGTGGCTACAAGGCCATGCGGACCTTCCTGCTCAACCAGCTGGAAAACCGCATCGCTGCCCAACATTTCGAAATCCTGTGCGGCAGAACCGGCTGCGCCAAAACCCGTGTCATCGAAGCCCAGCCCAACGCCATTGATCTGGAAGGCATCGCACATCACCGCGGGTCCGCATTTGGGCGTCGCCCCGGCGGGCAGCCCAGCCAGATTGATTTTGAAAACACCCTCAGCATTGACCTGCTGAAAGCCCACGCTGCCAACCATCACACGGTGCTGCTGGAAGATGAAAGCAAGCTGATCGGACGCTGCCATTTACCCTTCAGTCTGCAGGACCGTATCAAGAGCCAGCCGCGCATCGTGATCAATGAGACGCTGGCGTCTCGCGTTCAGGTCACGCTGGAAGACTATGTGGTCGGCCCACTGCAGGAGTATCGCCAGCACTTTGGTGAACAACAGGCGCTGCAGCAACTGGGTGAGGAATTGCTCGCCGCCATGGACCGCATTCGCCGGCGCCTGGGCGGCCTGCGCCACCAGCAGTTGCGTCAGGTGCTGGAGGAAGCACTTGCGGTCCAGGCCATCAACGGCGATACCGAACTGCATCGCGAATGGATTCACACCCTGCTGGCAGATTACTACGACCCCATGTACGACTACATGCTTTCCCGACGACATGGCGAGATCGTGTTCGAGGGAAGCCGTGACGAGGTCATGGCGTTTCTCAATGAGCGCAATGCCAGTCAATCGCACTGACTCCCGGGCCTGTGGAGGAGCTATCCCGGTAGTGTTAACCGGCTCTGGCAACCCGGCGTCAGCATTCCTATAATTTCCCCGTCGTGTCTGGCCGGGCCCACGGCACCCGCACACCCTGTTCCGCCCGGTACGCCTCCCTATTGAACGGAGTCAACAATGCGCTTCAAACTGCTTGCCGCTCTGCTGATGGCCATGCTGCTGTCTGCCTGCAACAACGAGCCTCACCTGGGGACCTTCACTTTCACCGCCATCCCGGATCAGGATGAATCCCAACTGGAAAAACGTTTTGGCGTGGTTGCTCTCTATCTGGAAGAGCAACTGGGCGTACCCGTGAAATACGTACCGGTGAAATCCTACGCCTCAGCGGTCACCGCCTTCCGCAACGATCAAGTGCAAATGGCCTGGTTTGGCGGGCTGTCGGGGGTGCAGGCGCGCCGTCTGGTACCGGGCTCACAAGCCATTGCCCAGGGCCAGGAAGACACCGCTTTCAAAAGCTACTTTATTGCCAACACCAGTACCGGCTTGAGCCCGGTTGATACCCTTGGCGAAGACTTCGTTGCCCAACCCTCCTTCACCTTCGGCTCCAAAGGCAGCACCTCCGGCCGTCTGATGCCGGAATTCTATCTGCGTGAAACCTTTGGCCAGGCACCGGATGCCCTGTTCGACAAGGTCGGTTTCTCCGGCGACCACAGCCGCACCATTGCGCTCGTGCAAAGCGGCGCCTATGCCACCGGCGCGGTCAACTACAAGGTCTGGGAGCGCGAGCTGGCCGAAGGCAAGATCGATACCGGCAAAGTGCAGGTCATCTGGGAAACCCCGGTGTACCCCGATTACCACTGGACCGTACGCGGGGATCTGGACGAGAAATTTGGTGACGGTTTCAGCCAGAAAGTCACCGAAGTCCTGCTCGCCATCGACGATCCTGTATTGTTGAATGCCTTCCCGCGGGAGAAATTCATCCCCGCCAGCAATGACGATTACGCCCCTATCGAAGACACCGCAGCGGAAATTGGTCTGCTGGACACGCCCTAGGTGTTCAGCTTCGACAAGGCATCGCTTGGCCACCCCGGCCAGGCGGTGTTTGAGTCACTGAGCCTGAGTATCGGCGCCGGTGAAATAGTCGCCCTGCTCGGCCCATCCGGGGCGGGCAAGTCCACGCTGCTTGAGGCCCTGCGTCAGCAGCAGGAACACCAGGTGGCCTGGTGCCCCCAGGCCGGCTCGCTCGTACCCATGCTGAGTGTCTTCCACAATATCTACATGGGTGCCTTGGCACGCCACTCCACCCTCTACAACCTTCGCACGCTGCTGCTGCCCAGTGCAGCGGAAAAACACGCCGTAGGCGAATTGGCGCAGACGCTGGGGTTGGAAGACAAACTGTTCACCAGCGTCGACCGACTTTCTGGTGGGCAGGCACAACGCGTGGCTCTGGGCCGTGCGCTCTATACCCGGCGCCCAGTACTGCTTGCCGATGAGCCGGTCTCCAGCCTGGATGAACACCAGGGGCTAACGCTGCTCCGCCATACCCTGGCACAACACACCACCGCCGTGGTGGCCCTGCACGACCGTAGTCTGGCCCTGGCTTGCTGCCAGCGCATCATTGGTCTTCGCCACGGAGAGATCGCCCTGGATGCCCCCAGCGACAGCCTGTCGCTGGGGGATCTGGATGCACTCTACCAATGACCCCGACCCTGAATACCACCGCCAGCCAGTGGCGCCGCACCAGCGGCTGGCTGGCGGTGGCCGGGCTGCTCGCGTTTCTGCTCGCGGATCTGGAGATCACCCGCTCCTCCCCCGGCCATGAACTGCAACGGATGGCCAGCGGTTTTCTGTCACCGGATTTCTTGGCCACCGACGCTCTCTGGCGCGCCCTCGCCAATACCCTGTCCTTCGCCTGGCAAGGTACCGCCCTTGGCGCTCTGTTGGGTTTCCTCATGGCCATGCTCTGGCATCGCCAGGCGGTGCGCAGTGTGGCGGCCTGCCTGAGGGCCATTCATGAGCTGTTCTGGGGGCTGCTGTTGTTGCAGGTGACCGGGCTCAGCACCATCACCGGTGTGCTCGCCATCGCCATCCCCTATGCCGGCATTTTTGCCAAGGTATTCGGTGAATTTCTGGAGGAAGCTGATCCGGCACCCGGCCGTGCCCTGCCGCAACACACCTCGTCCCTCAGCCTGTTTTTCTATGCCCGTTTACCTTTGGTCTGGCGAGCGTTTCGCGCCTACGGCGGCTATCGCCTGGAGTGCGCCATTCGTGCCTCTGCCATCCTCGGTTTCATCGGGCTGCCCACCATTGGCTTTCACCTGGAAACCGCCTTTCGCGAAGGCACCTACGATCAGGGTGCCGCCCTGCTGTATCTGTTCTTTGCCCTCATTTTTACGTTGCGCTGGTGGTTACGACCCGCTCTGGTGCCTCTCTACCTGATCGCCGCCATCGCCTGGGCGCCACCGCTCTTCCATGGCCAGCTCGACACGCTGGTTCGCTTTGTCACCGAAGATCTGGTCCCGGCGCCCTTGCGCCATGGCGGGGGAACTAGCGAGCTGCTGTCATGGCTGATCAGCCTCTGGCACCAGCAACTCTGGCCCGGGCTGTGGCAAACCGTTGTGCTGGGCATGGCGGCCTTGCTGGTCACCGCACTCCTGTCACTGGTGCTGTTCCCGCTGATTTCGCCCTTGTTCGGTAACCGGGCAAGCCGCCATGCAGGCCATGGGTTGCTGGTGGTCTTACGCACCACGCCGGAGTTTTTTCTGGCTTTCTTCTTTCTGATCTTGCTCGGTCCGTCCATGCTGCCGGGCATCCTGGCGCTGGCGCTGCATACCGGTGCCATCGTCGCGCACCTGACCGGGCGCTTCAGCGAAACACTGGTGCTAAGGGCGGATGCCCCCAGCGGAGTCAGTCGGTATGCCTGGGAAGTCCTTCCCCGGGTCAGCCCCAACCTGCTGGCCTTTCTGTTATACCGTTGGGAAGTGATCATGCGGGAAACGGCAGTACTGGGGATCCTTGGCATCCACACCCTGGGTTTCTATATTGATTCCAGCGTGGCGGAATTTCGTTTTGACCGTACCGCTCTGTTGATACTGGCCACGGTCATCTTGAATCTCGGTGTCGATGCCCTGTCGCGCGGACTGCGTAAACGCCTGCGGCTCAAACCCGGGCTCGGCGTGTAAGTCGCCCATCGTGAACAACGGCTGCAAAGGGAAATATGAAGCTCTACCAGGTTGATGCCTTTACCTCGTCCCTGTTCCGGGGCAATCCTGCCGCAGTGGTGCCGTTGGAGCGCTGGCTGGACGACGCCCTGCTGCAGAACATCGCACTGGAAAACAACCTGTCGGAAACCGCGTTTCTGGTGCCGGATGACACCGGCTATGCACTACGCTGGTTTACCCCCCGGGTAGAAGTGGATTTGTGCGGTCATGCCACACTGGCCGCCGCATGGGTGGTCTTTAATGCATTGGGGTTTGCCGGGGAACGGGTGCGCTTCAACTCTGCCTCCGGGCCACTGTATGTCACCCGCAGCGGCCAACGGCTAACGCTGGACTTCCCTGCCCGGCCTGCAACCCCCATCACCGAAACAAGCACTCTCGAACACGCTCTGGGCGTACCGATTCGCGCCGCCGCGCAAGCCCGTGATCTGCTCATTGAAGTGGACAGTGCCGCTTGCGTTCGTGAATACCAGCCGGACTTTTCCGCCATCGCGGCACTGGATACCTTTGCCGTGATGCTGACCGCTCCCGGAGAGGATTGTGATTTCGTCAGCCGCTTTTTTGCTCCCGCAAAAGGAGTGCCCGAAGACCCGGTTACCGGCTCTGCCCACTGCACCCTGGTGCCCTGGTGGGCAGACAAACTCGGCAAAAAACGACTGCATGCCCGGCAGCTGTCCGCTCGTGGCGGCGAACTGTTCTGCGAGATGACCGGCGACAGGGTATCGCTGAGTGGTGAAGCGCGCTGTTACCTGAAAGGCGACATTCTGCTGTGAATATTCCTCCCGCCCACACCGATTTGCTGCTCATCGGCGGTGGCCATAGCCACTGTCTGGCCCTGCGCATGCTGGCCATGCAGCCGATACCCGGCGTGCGTATCACGCTGGTGTCATCCGACCCGACCAGTGCCTATTCCGGCATGCTGCCCGGACTGATTGCCGGGCACTATGCCCCCGCCGAGACCCAGGTCGATCTGTACCGGTTGTGTCTGGCCACCGGCGTCCGCTTTGTCCACGCCAGCGTCACCTCGCTGGCAGCCGATCAGCACACCGTGCAGCTCAGTGACGGCAGCACCCTGGGTTATGACTGGCTAAGCCTGGACGTGGGCGCCACACCGGACCTGTCTCCGGTCGGCGACAGCCACCCCCAGGTGCTCGCCGTCAAACCCGTCGCCACCTTCTGGCAGCGTTGGCAGCAATGGCGCAACCACGCTGAGAAACACCATCTGGCCGTGGTCGGCGGCGGTGCCGGTGGCACAGAAATGGTGCTGGCCATGGCGGAGTATTGCCGCCAGCAACAACGCCCCGTGACCTTCAGCCTGCTCACCGGCGGCACGCTGCTGCCGGGCTATGGTGCCGCAGTGCAAGCACGCATGCGACGGCACTTGCAGCGTTATAATATCCGGCTACAGGAGCACACCCGGGTGACCCGGGCCGAGAACGCAGAAACACTGCTGGCCAACGACCAGCCGCTGGCCGCAGACGGCATCGTGTGGTGCACCGGGGTGAGCGGCATCCCGGTGCTGGCGAACAGTTCGCTTGCCTGTGACGCTCAGGGCTTTGTAAAAGTCGACGCGCAGTTGCGCAGCCTGAGCCACCCGCGCGTGTTTGCCACTGGCGATTGTGCAGCGTTCCCTTCCCCCCTGCCCAAGGCCGGGGTCTACGCGGTACGCCAGGCCGCGGTGCTCGCCCATAATTTACGCGCAGCCATAACCGAAGCCCCGCTGAAACCCTATCGGCCCCAACGCCATTTTCTGTCGTTACTGTCGACCGGAGACAAGCAAGCGGTAGCGTCCCGAGCCGGACTGCCCGCCCTGTCGGGGAAATTCGTCTGGCGCTGGAAAGATCGCATTGATCGCCGCTTCATGGACAAGTTCGGTATCGACTTGCCCACCATGCCCGCCACCCAGAGCGCCCCCTCTTCGCAAGCAATGCCACTGCACTGCGCGGGCTGTGGAGCCAAGGTGGGCAGCCAGGCGTTAAGCGACGCACTCGCCGACCTGCAACCCCATCTCAATGCCGGCATCGACGCCGGGGTAGATACCGCCGACGATGCCGCCGTGATCGACTGGCCCGCCGGCCAGCGACTGGTGCAAAGCCTGGACCACTTCCCCGCCTTTGTGGATGAACCGTATCGGTTTGGCCGGATTGCCGCACTACACAGCCTCAGTGATCTCTATGCCATGAACGCCCGGCCCCATTCCGCCCTGGCGAATATCACCGTGAACTGGCATCACCCCAAACTGCAGGGCCGAGACTTGCAACGGTTAATGGCGGGGGCCGTACGAGAGCTGAACCGTGCCGGTTGCACCCTGGTCGGCGGACACACCACAGAAGGGCCACAAATGGCCGCGGGGTTTACCGTCAATGGCAGCGCACCGGCCGATGTCCTGTGGCACAAACGCGGCGCCCAGCCCGACGATGTGATCATTCTGACCAAACCGCTGGGCAGTGGCGTCCAACTGGCTGCCATGATGCACGGCAACGCCCTGCGCAGCCCCTGGCTCGCGGCCACCCTCGACAGCCTGTTGCTCAGCAATGGTTCCGCTTGTGACGCCATGGGGTCACTGCCGGTCCATGCCTGCACGGATATCACCGGTTTTGGCTTGCTGGGCCATCTGCATGAAATCTGCCAGCAAAGCGATGTCAGCATGACGCTGGATACCGACAAGATCCCGTTGTTGCCCGGCACCCTGACACTGATTCAGGAAGGCATCGCCAGTACGCTGAGCGACACCAACCGGCAGATACTGATGCATTGCCAGGCGCACGAGCGCGTCAGCGAGGCCCTGAAAACAGCCTTGTGCGATCCGCAAACCAGTGGAGGTCTGGTGTTCTGTTTACCTGCCGCTATGTCAGAGCATGCCCAGCAACAACTGGCGCAAAACGGTGTAAAAAGCGCAGTAATCGGTAAAGTCCTTGTAAAAAACCGGCATGGGGATGCAGATATTTTTCTTCAATAGCGTCACAGTAATTCCAACTTGAGCTGAGAAGGAGAACCCCACCATGTCCAAGCGACTGACAGGACTCGTTGCGTCATCCATTTTCCTGTTCATGCAACTGATGGTCGTCCCGGCCGCCCATGCGGCTATGGTCGGTAACGATACCGTCATCCAGCAACAGGATCGCGCCACCATGAAAGCGCAAGTCATGCAGTTGATGGATCATCAGGCCGCCGCGCAGGCACTGGAAAAAAATGGTGTCACCAAGGAACAGGTCAGCGAGCGTCTGGATCGTCTTTCTCATCAGGAGCTGCAGCAACTGGCACAGAAATCTGAAGAGCTGCCCGCAGGCCAGGGCGTGCTGGGCATCGTGCTTGCCATCATCCTGATTCTGGTGATTCTGGATCTGCTGGGTGCCACCGATGTCTTCCCGGTGATTGATCCCGTCAGCTGATCGATGACGTTGATGTTTCGTTCCCACACGCCAGCGCCCCCGCTGGCGTGTGCGTCACAGCCCCGTAACCGCGCTGCCGCGACAACCCTCCTGCTCATTCTGATCGCGCTCTTGAGCGCCTGTCAGAGTGTTCCGCCACCGCAAAGTGCTCAGGTCGCCCAGCACGAACAGGTCGTGGTGCCCTTTGTCCCGCAAGAGGCCTACCAATGTGGTCCGGCCGCGCTGGCCATGATGTTGCAATGGGCCGGGAAACCGGTCAGCGCCGATGCGCTGGTGGACGAAGTCTGGCTACCTGAGCGCAAGGGCAGTCTGGGAATCGAGCTGATGGCGGCGGCTCGCAGCCGGGGCCTGCTGGCCTATCCGGTCAACGATGCCAAACATCTGTATCAGGAATTACAGGCAGGCCGCCCGGTGCTGGTGATGCAGAATCTGGCCCTGCCCAGCTGGCCGAAATGGCACTATGCCGTGGTCACCGGGTATCACGATGAGGGCAAGACGGTGGTGATGCATAGCGGCACCACACAAAGCAAAACCACGCACTGGAACCGGTTTATCCGCACCTGGGCGCGGGCAGAGCAATGGGGATTCACCCTCATCGCCCCCGGCGAACTGCCGTCCAGTGCCGAACCGCAGCCGCTCTTCCGGGCCATCTCGGCCACCCCCAATGCCATGGACTACTGGCCCCAAGCCGTGAAGGCCTTCCCCGACAGTGGCGAGCTATGGTTCGGTTACGGCAATGCCCTGTGGCAAGGCGGAGACAAGCCTGCCGCTCTGGAGGCCTTCGAGCATGCCGTAAAGGCGGCGCCAGAGATGGCCGCGGCCTGGAACAACCTGGCGTTCGCCCAGCATCAACAGGGAGATAGCACTGCCGCCAGACGCAGCCTCTGCAAGGCAATGAACCTGGCTCCGGATGACGAGAATATTCTCGACACCGCGAACACCCTGGGCTACTCCTGCCCCGGCTCCGGCTCGACCAGCTCCGGGTGTTGTTCCAGCAACTGATCGCGTTGCGCCATCAGACCGTCCAGCTTGCGCTGGCCTTCGGCCAGCTGCTCCGGATCGATGCCAAATGCCTCCCCCTGTTCAATCAGACTTTCCAGCTCGCCAATCTTGCGATTGGCTGCCGTCACAAAAGAGGCATACACCTGCTGCTTCTGGCGCATTTCGTACTGCTGGTACAGCCCTGGGTCCGCCAGCTCCTCGGCTGACGGCATCTCACGCAGGTTGGTGCTGCGCGCCAGTGGCGGGGTGCGGGGGTCACCGTTTTCCATGCTCTCTCGCAATGCCGCCACCGCCTTGGCAGAGGGCACCGGCACCACCGCAGGGGCGCCCCCCTGAGACGCATTTGACGCCGGGCCGTCGATAACCCGATCCCCGATGTAGGTCGGCATCGTCTCAGCCTCATCCGCAGGCAACTTCTCGGCCATCGACGGGCTCACCGTTGCCGGGGGGGCCGGGGGCTCTGCCACTGCGGCTGCCGAGGTGTCCTGATGCAGCCGGGCCCAAGCCACACACACGGCCAGGGTAATTCCCAGACCCGCAACAACCAGTGCGACTAACGGCCCGGGTTTCATCACATTACACCCTGATTGATGCGCAATGACGCATCGGCACTGGCATCCGCCAGCTGCTGACGAAACCGGGCTTCAAGCTGTTCACGGGCAATCGCCAACGAGGCTCGGTAACGCACCGATTCACTGTCCAGCGGCTGGTAACCCATGACTTTTTCATCCACCTGAAGAATTTCCCAGTAGGGGGCACCGCTGACCGCGGGGCTACGGAAAGGCGCAGACACCCGTCCTTGCGGTTGGACAAATGCCAACGCCCGGGTCCAGTGATCGTCCCGGCTCTCGCGATCAATCCACCCCAACTGGCCGCCGTCAGTCGCATCCTCAGCCAGGGAGTAGCGGGCTATCGCCTGTTCAAATGACAGGCCATCGCGAATCTCCGCCACGATGCGATCCGCCGCCTGCTGGGAATCTACCCTAAGATGACGCGCCCGCACCCGCTCGACACGGGTAAATTCATCCTTGTTGGCCGCGTAATACTCGGCAATCTGCTGCTGGGTAACCTTGCCCGCCTGCTCCCGCAGGGCGGGGTTATCATCGTGAATGTCGTGCATCAACCCCATCTCATGCAGCAGGGCATCGCGATGCAACGCATCATCAAGACAACGGTCCACTGCCGCCACCGCCTGTCGAGACAGGCCGGACTCCTGTTCAAACCAGTAGAACACGAACTCCATGGTGAGCTGTTGTTTGATGGCTTCGCGAACAAAGGCCAGATTCAGATTATGCATTTGCACCTTGAGCTGAATATTCTGGCGGCGGTAAAGATCCCACAGGCTCAGGGTCTGTTCCGGCTGTGACTCCGCAAACCGGTAACGGGCCAACACGTACTGCTTCGCCGCCTGCTGCTGGGCCTCTGTCATCGTGGTATAGAGAGCTTGTTCCAGGGTCAGCATGGGGGCCAACGCCGTCGCGTCCAGCTCCAGAGGCTGCGTCAGATACGTCAGACTATTGTCGGCACCACGGGTTTGCACGGCGGCCCGCAAGGGCTCGGCAAAGGCCGAACGCAACAGCCGAAAGCGTTGCTGCTCTCGCACCGTATCACGGTCATAGCCCACATTGCCGGAGCCGACCTGGGCAGCGTGGTGGCCGTGATGATCCTCGTGCTCCGCCATGCCCGCCAGCAACCGGTTTTCCACCAGTCCCTTGAGCACAACCTGGGGAGTCGTCGTCGGATCGGCGCGGCGCGCGGCGGCCACAAACACCGCCAGGGTGTCCGCCGGCAAATCCTCACCGTTGATTCTCGCCGCGACAGAGTCCGGTAGCGGACCCCACGCCTGCCAGGCCACCGGGCCCAGTAATACCGCAGCAAGAAAGACCACAAACAGAATAGGAATCGAGCGTTTCATGGCGCCACCCTTGTTATTGTTTTGGAAGCGCCCTGCCTGCTTTCAACGTGTCGCAGAAAGCAGGAGGGCCGCAGGCGATTAAGCCTGTTAGGGGTTCACTTTCACCGCCGCGTGGTTCAACAGGTGCACCACCATGGCAATCGCATGGGGAATCACCACCTGCGCCACCTGAACACGGTCGCCGTGGTCGGTGCTGGACAGCACAATACCGCCATTACCGTAGGCCAGCGCGCCACCCTGGGTGAGCAGTGGACGGATATCATTGCTGCTGGTGGACAGCGGGGTGTAGTCCATCATGGCCTGATCCACCAGTGCGCTGTTGTTCAGGTTTTCGCTGTCATAGTAGTCCGCCACCCAGGACTCCCAACCGCTGTGATTCAGGGCCGAGGTAGTCCACACGTGGTGGGGCTGCAGCAAGTCAGTGGTATGCATCACGAAACCCAGGGTCTGGGCGGTGGGCGTTGCCAGGAACTGGCTGTACCAGTACTGCCCCAGGTTATCGATGGGCTGGAACGGCATCTCCTCGAAATCATCGTACATGGACTTGCTCGAGTAGCTACCCTGGCGGTAGTTGGCTTCGGTCACCCCATAGGTGTTGTACTCGCTGTCATCGGCACAGCTCCAGAAACACCAGCCAGTCATGCCACCGTTACCGTCATCCATGTAGTCACCCACCAGCCAGGCAGCTGCGAGATTGTCGATATCACCCCACACGGTCAGCAGGTCGTAGTTATAGCCCCCGAAGTCGTTCCCATGAACATCGGAACCCCGGGTATGATTCTGGAAATGCCAGTAAGACGTATAGTTGACCAGCGATGCTCCGGCGTTGAACACCGGCGCGTACACACAGTCCCCGGTCACCGCACCGCACAGGTAAGTATCCTGGAAATCATCCACATCGTAGGCGCCCTGCCCGATCACCTCCGCAAACTGATCCATGCTGTAACCCGCGGCATTCACCCAGGCTTTCAGGCGGTTGTACTCGGTGCTTTGCGGGTTGGCCTTCATGTAATTCACCGCATCAATGGCGATACGCTTGTGGGTGATTTGCTGAAAGGCATGGACTGGCGATGACAACAGGGTGGCCGCAAGCAGGCCGGTAAGCGCTAGCGTTTTCATGGGGGTCCCCTTCCGTTTTGTTATTGAATTGCTTCGAATTGTTATTGAATTGAACAAACAATAACCAAACGTATATCACAGCCCTAGGGCGTGGCGGGACATTTAATGGACATTTTCTGCCAGCGGCGCCTTTGCCCGTTACAATGTGGATGAGCGGCATTCAACCTACCGACAGGCAGGCCGAATGCCATCGCCACCACAGCATTCACCACAGCCCTGTGATACAACAGGGCTTTACTGCGATTCCCGGAGCCCGCGCTGTTATGGATCGACGACTTACTCTCGTCCTCTTGCTGATCTTGCCTCTGTTCGCCACCGCTCAAACCGGCAGTTTTTCCTTGCCAGGTGTCGGCGATTTGCAAAAACAGCTGACTGAAACCGGTGAAGACAACAAGGACGGCAGTCGTAACCCGGACCGGGAAACGCTGGAAAAAACGCTTTCCTTCCGCCAGGAAATCGACAGCAACCAGAGCAGCATCAAGTCACTGGAGGCGTTTGCCCGCAAGGCGCCTTCTCAGCGCACCCGACTGGAGGCCGAACTGACCCGCTTACGTCAGGAGCGGGATTCTGACTGGGCGGCAGGCTATGCCGACAAGGACTTGAAAGCCCTGATCAACATTCTGGTTACCCAGCTCGACGCACTGGAAACCAACCAGAGTGAACTTGCCCGTGCCAATAGCGAGCTGACCCGTACCCAGACCCTTCCCGAGCAAGCGCAAAAGGTCATCGGTGATGCCATGGATCGTATCAATACGATTCGTACCCGTTTGAATAATGGCACCGATGAAGACGGGGACCTGCTTGAAGAACTGGAGATCCGCCGTTTGCAGACAGAGCAAAAAGCTCTGGAAACGCGAATCGAGCGCTATAATCAGGAACTGTCAGTCATTGACCGCCAGCAGGACATTGCCCGGCTCGAACAACAAATATTCAAACTCGAGCAAAGCCTGATCGAACAACGCCTCGACGCCGTTCAACCGCTGATCAACCAGAAACGGACCGATCAGCTGGAGCAACAGGCCCATTCCCCGGATTCCCCACTGCCGGCCTCGGTATTACAGAACGCCGAAGTACAACAGGCCATGAAAACCAATCAGGCCCTGCGCCAGGAGCTTGCGAAGACCGGCGACAGCGTCAATCAGTTGCTGCGTACCGCCGTGGACACCAAAACCCAACTGGACAAGGCCCGCTCTCTCTCCGCCACCGTCAACGACCAGATTCGCATGCTGGATGGCAGCTTGTTGTTATCACGAATTCTCTACAAACAGCAAAAAAGCCTGCCCCAGGATCAGGGGGAACTGGATCTTGGCAAAGAGATTACCGAAGCCCGGCTACGCCAGTTTGAAATAGAACAGCACATTCAGGCACTGGATGACGCCCCTCTCCCCCTCGCCGAGGATGGCTCATCAGCAGAACCGGGGCTTGATGAGGCGTTTGACATTCTCCGTGAGGAGCGGCTGGAATTGTATGATCAACTGGATCAGGAATTGAGTCGCCAGCTCGCCATCCTCACCCGTACGCAGCTTAATCATGACCAGCTGCGCAAAATTACCCGGGATTTGCACAATACGATTTCTGAACAGACATTCTGGATGCCAAGCAATCAGCCACTCAGCATTCACTGGCTGGCGCGGCTTCCCGCAGAGCTGATCACCCAAGTGAGGAATCTGCCATGGGAGACGATCGGCAGCGGCGTATGGAAGCTGTTTACCCATGGCTGGGGATGGCTGATCGGCATGATCATCCCGCCCGTATTGTTGCTGCTGGTCCGTACGCGACTTAAAAAACGCATCGCAGAGATGAATCGTGATGTCGGCTCGCTGCGCCGCGACAGCCAGGCCCACACCCCCACCAGCCTGCTCTATACCTTCATTATTTCAGCTCCGGTACCGCTTTTTCTGTCGTTGCTGGGCAGCGCAATCTGGTTGACACCTGGCACGTTCAGCAGCGTGATTGGTGCCGCCCTCACCCAACTGGCTCTGCTCTGGTTGGTCTTTGAGGTGCTCTACCGGCTACTCAAGACTGACGGAATCGCGCAACGCCATTTCCGATGGGATATGACCCACCAGCAACAAATGCGCCGCCGGATGTTGCTCACTGGTCTGGCCTTGGTACCGATGATGTTCATCATCGCCTTTGGTGACCAGTGGCCGGCCCAGCTGAGTAACGACCGGCTTGGCCTGGTCATCATGCTGATCAGCCTGTTCACTGTGATGGTCAGCTTGCCTGCCATTGCCCAGGCCTACCCGGGTCGACACTACAGCGGCGCCGTAAAAGCCCTGTCTACCGGCTTGTGCGCGCTGGCCCCACTGGCGTTGATCATTCTCACCGGGATTGGCTATTACTACACCTCGGTGCGTCTGGCCGGGCACATGATTTACAGCCTGTATCTGGTCGCGCTGTGGATCCTGCTCGACGCTACCGCGGTACGCGGTCTGGCGGTAGCGGCTCAACGGCTGGCGTACAAACGCGCGGTTGCACAACGGGAAACCGAACAAAAAGACAGCGCTAGCGCCGAAGCGGTGGAAGTCGAAGAGCCACAACTGGACCTGAAACAGGTCAACCAACAGTCGTTACGTCTTATCCGGCTGGCGCTGGTGGGCATCATTGGTCTGCTGGTGTATTGGGTTTGGGCAGATGTCTTTCATGCGTTCGCCTACACTGACCAGATTGTGTTGTGGGAAACCGCTGCAGAAGGCACCGGTCAGGCGGCCAGCGCCTCACTGATCAGTCTCGGTGATGTGATCGCGTCGCTCATTATCGGCGCCGTCACCTTTTTGCTGGCCAGTAACTTGCCCGGGCTGCTGGAAGTGCTGGTTCTGTCGCGTCTGGACCTGCGCCAAGGCACCAGTTATGCCACCACTACCCTGCTGTCCTACGTGATTGTGGCCAGCGGCATCGTGTTGACGCTGGGAGCCTTGGGTCTCAGTTGGGACAAGATGCAATGGCTGGTGGCCGCCCTTGGGGTAGGCCTGGGATTCGGCTTGCAAGAAATATTTGCCAACTTTATCTCTGGCATCATCCTGCTGTTTGAACGCCCCATTCGCATCGGCGACGTGATCACCATCAACAACCTCGACGGCACCGTCAGCCGGATACGCATTCGTGCGACCACCCTGATCGACTTTGATCGCAAGGAAATTCTGGTACCCAACAAGGTGTTTGTGACCGAGCGATTGATCAACTGGTCGCTGTCCGACACCGTCACCCGGATTATCCTGCGTGTGGGCTTTGCCTATGGCTCAGACCTGAAAAAGTGCCGTGAGATTCTGCTACAGGCGGCCAAAGAAAACCGTCGTGTGCTGCGTGACCCCGAGCCCGTGGTGCTGTTCATGAGCTTCGGAGCCAGCACACTGGATCATGAGTTGCGCGTTCACGTGAGCGACATCAACGACCGTCTGGCTGCCACCGACGAGCTGAATCGCCATATTGATGCCCTGTGCAAGGAGCACGACGTGGAAATCGCCTTCAGCCAGCTGGATATTCATATCCGCAATGGCGACGGCGAGCAGCTAACCCTGGAGGGCAAAACAACACAGAGTGACGACAACACTCCGCCACCAAAAGCCAACGATGGTGAATCCAACGAAACCGGCGACCCGAAATAACACCACACCCTGCAGACTCGCCGCTCACCGCGGCGATGTCAGGGTGGCCTGATGTGTTCCGCACCGATGAGACCGGGGCCCGCAGAAAACACACTTGTGCATCCCGGTGATCTCTTTGACCTCAGTGGTCAACCCCCGGCCTTTGTGGGGTGTCTCTCAAGCCAGCCCCGTGCGGCAACGCAGCGGGGTTACAGCACCACCTCGAAACATTCCAGCTGGGGCGGGCCCAGGTAGATATCGCGGCGGGCACCAGCATTGGCGTGCGCCTTGCGGAATGCCTCGGATTTGGTCCAGCCTTCAAATGCGGCCTGGGACTCCCACACCGCGTGGGACGAAAACAGGGTGTACTCGTCATTCGTCGCCCCCTGCAGAAGATGAAACTCCTTGAAGCCAGGGACTTCCTGCAGGTAGGTATCCCGCCCTTT
This sequence comes from Alcanivorax sp. P2S70, assembly GCF_000475295.1. Lineage (NCBI taxonomy): Bacteria > Pseudomonadati > Pseudomonadota > Gammaproteobacteria > Oceanospirillales > Alcanivoracaceae > Alcanivorax > Alcanivorax sp. P2S70. The sequence continues at coordinate 15,114 of NZ_AXBZ01000032.1, read as the reverse complement.
CCAGATCTCGATGAAATCCTGCTCACAGCCTGGCTTGATCTTGAAACGGTTCATTGCGATATACATGCTCACCCTCCGTCATTGTGAATGGGCCCCTATAGTGGCGCAGGTGATCCGCAAGTGCATTGACGCAAACACGCATCACGCCTTCCCACGCCCCTGACTTCCACGAATCACCGCTACAAACTTTGGTCTAATTCACTCCCCCTCAAGCGCCTCCTAGCATGAAAGCACATTGCCAACCCGTGCAGTCCATCATGACAATCCGTCACGAACGGCGTCACCATGGGCTATGCACCACCCTGCTGGTACCCGAGCTGGGGCAAAAAGAGGCCAAAGATGAGTTACGAACAAGAATACTCCGCGTCCATCAACGATCCGCACACCTTCTGGGCCGACAAGGCCCGCCAGCTGGACTGGTTCACCTTCCCCTCCACCATTCTCGGCAAGGATGAAAACGGTATCGACCGCTGGTTTACCGATGGCGTCATGAACACCTGCCACATGGCGCTGGATGCCAACCTCGCTGCCGGGCGCGGCGATCAGGTGGCGATCTACTACGATTCCCCCGTCACGAACAGCAAACAGGCCATCACCTACGCCGAGCTCACCGAACGCGTCGCCACCTTCGCGGGTGCCCTGCGCCAGCAAGGGGTGAAAAAAGGCGACCGGGTATTGATCTACATGCCGATGATCCCGGAAGCCGCCGTGGCCATGCTCGCCACCGCGCGCCTGGGCGCCATCCACTCCGTGGTGTTCGGGGGCTTTGCCGCTCACGAGTTGGCGGTGCGTATCGACGATGCCGAACCCAGGGTCATTGTGTCGGCGTCCTGCGGCGTAGAAGTGAACAAGATCATTGAATACAAACCGCTGGTAGACGCGGCCATCGAGCAGGCCCGACACAAACCCGAGCGCTGCGTGATCTACCAGCGCCCCCAGGCCCACGCCAACCTGCAAGCGGGTCGCGACCTGGACTGGCAGGTAGCCGTCGCCGCCGCCAGCCCGGTGGACTGCACCCCCGTGCTCGCCACCGACCCGCTCTACGTGCTCTATACCTCCGGCACCACCGGCAAACCCAAAGGGGTGATCCGCGACAATGGCAGCCACGCCGTGGCCATGCACTACAGCATGAAAGCCATCTACAACATGAACCCCGGCGACACCTTCTGGGCCGCCTCCGATGTGGGCTGGGTGGTGGGCCACTCCTACATCGTCTACGCCCCGTTACTCAGTGGCCTGTCCACCGTACTTTACGAAGGCAAACCGGTTCGCACCCCCGATGCCGCCGCCTTCTGGCGTGTGGCGGAGGAATACAAGGTCAAGGCCCTGTTCTCTGCCCCCACCGCCTTCCGCGCTATCAAGAAAGAAGACCCCAATGGCGAGGGCATCAAGCAACATGACCTCTCCGCCCTGGAAACCCTTTTCATGGCCGGCGAACGGCTGGACCCACCCACTTATGAATGGGTCAAGGACATCACCGGCCTGCCGGTGGTCGACCACTGGTGGCAAACCGAAACCGGCTGGGGGATCTGCGCCAACCTCATGGGTATCGACCCCAAACCCTGCAAACCAGGCTCAGCCACCCTGCCCAGCCCCGGCTACGATGTGCGCATACTCGATGACAACGGCAACGAAGTGGGCCCCAACCAACAGGGTAACGTGGCCATTAAACTGCCCCTGCCACCCAGTTGCCTGCCCTCCGTCTGGGGCAACCACGACCGCTTTCTTGCCGGCTACCTGGAACAGTTTCCCGGCTATTACACCTCCGGCGACGGTGGCTACAAGGATGACGACGGCTATGTGTTCATCATGGGCCGCACCGACGATGTGATTAACGTGGCGGGCCACCGCCTCTCCACCGGCGAAATGGAAGAAGTGCTCGCCGGCCACCCGGCCGTCGCCGAATGCGCCGTCATCGGCATTAACGACGATCTCAAGGGGCAGGTGCCCATTGGGCTGGTCTTGCTCAAAGATGGCATGGAGGTAGAAGCCGACACCCTCAACAGCGAACTGGTCGCCCGCATCCGCCAGGAGATTGGCGCAGTGGCCTGTCTCAAAGACACCCTGATCGCCCAGCGCCTGCCCAAAACCCGCTCGGGCAAAATCCTGCGCAAGCTACTGCGCCAGATCGCCAACGGCGATCCCTACAACATCCCCTCGACCATTGATGACCCGGCCAGCATTACCGAGATAGCAACCTTGCTTGGGCAACGCCAGACACTGGCGGGATGACGAGGGGCGCCCTTGGCGGCACGCCGCCTTGTCAGGTTATTGATCGAATCCAGTGAATGGCGTCGCGGCTTTACCTTCAAGTACGTAACCCGCGGTACCGTATTCGGTATCCTGACTGGACACCCTGAGCGTGCCTTCAAGCCACATGGCGTCCACGGCGAGGTCCAGAGGAACCCCCTGCCCGTCCATCTTTACCAGAATAATCTGGTTCCGGGGCGGCGGCGGTGTATGAATACAGGCACCAAAGTACGGCACCAGAAGAAACTCACGGACATGGGTTTCGTCACCGTCGAGGGGAACGCCATAGCCAGGCAAACGCACCTGTTGTCCATCGAGCGAGGATTTCAGCGGGGCCTCACGCCAGGCTTTGTCGATGGCATCCATCATCAACTGCCCCTTGTCATCCCCGTCTGCAATGCTGTCCGGTGCTGCGTTCTCCCCATAGATTCGATCGAAAATCTCGCTATAAATTTGCGATGGATCGTAGTCTGCGGGAACCAACTCTTCCCATTCCAGCTGTCTTGTCGCATGGCTGGCCATGCTGACCAACAGGCAACAAAGCGCTATCGCTACTCGCATATTCAGTTCCTTGGGGTCAGGCCATCCGCCAGGCTGTTGCGGAAGGCTTTTTCAGCGGGAATAAGCCCCGCCAGGGAGCCTGCCAGCACGATACTGCCAAGTGCGGGCAATTCCCGGATCGTCAGAAACGTCTCCGGCAGCCGCAGCGACCACTGCTCCAGTGCAACACCGGCCAGAGACCACTGCCCCACAAACAACAGCAACAAGCCCAGCATACAGCCCAGCAAGGTCAGGCACAGACTCTCGCCAATAATGATGCCATAAACGGCTATTCGACCCGCCCCCGAAGCCCGTAGCACCGCCAATTCATGCCGCCGCCCCTCCAGAGCCGCCAACACGGTGGAGACCAGTACCAGCAAGGCCACTACCAGCACCGCCAACGAGGTACCTCGCAGGGCATTTTCTCCCGCCGCAGTGATACGCCACAATCGCTGCAATTGCACTCCGGGAATAATGGCGCTGAGAGGCTCTCCGCGGTAACGCGACAGCTCACGCTGTAATCCCAGCACGGCGGTGCGACGTTCCAGCCCCAGCATTACCGCGTTTACCGAATCCGGCGTATCCGCCCGGCGGCCAGGCATCGCTGGCAAGCCAGACAGAAACGCCCCGCCTTGATGAATCAGCGCCATGCCATTCAGCGAAATATGCACACTCTGATCCACAGGGGTGCCCGTGGGCGCGAGAATGCCTGCTACCGTGAACGGATGGTTATCATGCTCAATGATCGCCGGCCCACTGGCACCGTGAGCCAGCACAATGTCATCGCCCAACTGGTAATTCAGGCGGGCCGCAACAGCACTACCCAATACGGCTTGATCCGCCCCGGCAAACCAGCTGCCGGCGCGCAACGCCAGTGCCTCACCACGGCCGTATCGATAGTGCGACAGATAGCTGTCGTTGGTTGCCACCACAGGGTAACCACGATGGGAATCCCCCAGCGCCACGGGAATCCACCACTTCACATCAGGATGATTGGCTAGGTGCTCCACCGTCTCCCAGCGGATGCCGGCAGTAGGATCACTGAGGCGGAAAACGCTATAGAGCAGAATATTCATCGGCCCACCGCGGGCACTGACAATCAAATCGATACCCGAGACCGTGCTGGAAAAATTGGCACGTACCTGGTGACGCACCCGGTCGATGCCGATAATCATCAGCACACTCAAGGCCATCGCCGTGACAATAAGAAATGCGGAAGTTCGCCGGGTTCGCAGGGAGGAAAGCATCACCTTGGCCAGCATGATCAAGTCCTCCCCGCCAGGCGGCCAAAGGCGACACTTCGCTGGAAGTACCCCGCTACCTGGCTGTCATGACTGACCATCAGCAAGGCACTCCCCGACTGATCACACAGCTCACACAATAGCGCCAACAAGGCATCCCGGCTGGCGCTATCCAGTGCCGAGGTAGGCTCGTCGGCAATAATCAGTTCGGGCTTGCCAAAAAGCGCCCTGGCTGCGGCCACTCGCTGCTGCTGACCAAAGGACAACTGCCAGGCGGGCTGCTCGATGGTACCTGGCGCCAGCCCCAGACGGGCCAACAAGGCTTGCGCAGCCTCCCGTCGCTGCGTCTGATTGCGTGCCCCTTCACGCTCACAGCGGCGACGGGAGAAGCGAGCATTGAGGCAAACGTTATCTACCGCGCTCAAATAAGGCAGCAAATTGAAGGCTTGAAAAATGATCCCCATATGAGCCGCACGAAACGCATCGCGATGACGCTGGGGCAAAGAGGAAAAGGCTTGTCCGGCCACCCGGATTTCACCCTGCTGGACCGGGCGGATTCCGGTAATCAGCGACAAAAGCGTACTCTTGCCACATCCGCTAGGCCCGTGAAGCAACACCCGCTCCCCCGCCTGCAGGGAAAACGACGGAACCTGAAGAAATGGATACGACTGACCAGGATATCGATATTCCAGGCCGTTCAGTTGCAATACCTGACTCACAGTTACTCCAGGGGGATGCGGGTTTCTCCCGGGGCCAGACGCAATGCGCTCTGTCCTGTTGGCAATAACAGTATCACCTCGGTGGTGAGGCCGGAAAAAATCTTCAGGAATGGCAAAGAGACCCGGGCAAGTTTCTCTGGCGCCGCACAGGAAAACACCCATTCGTTGTCGACATCCTGATGACTGGCCTGATCATGGTCATGGTCATGGTCATGGTCATGGTCGTGGTCGTGGTCGTGGTCGTGGTCGTGGTCGTGGTCGTGGTCGTGATCATCAACCGGTTGTGCCAGCGGAAACAAGGTATCCACCGTACTCAGCGTCGCCTTGACCCGCTCACACTGCGCGGCCGGAGAGAGTTCCGGTGCGGTAATACGGTTCAGCCGGTCGGCATAACGTTTGCGGGCCGGCGCGTCGACCGGGGCGGCTTCTGTACCAAGAATATCCATCAGCGGCGCCCGAAAACTGACGGTTACCTCTCCCGCGTCGATGACCACCGCAGCCTTTGCCATGCCATGCTGGTGAATCTCCGCAGCTCCTGCATGGCCAGCCAGCACTACCAACAAGGGGGCCAACACCCATTCAAGACGCACAGGAAGCCCGTTGATCATTCGTCACCTCACAGTGTCGACACGCACGAATATTCGCCACATGAGTGGCAACCAGACAAAATCCGACCACGCACGTCAGCACCGGTTCCCAAAGGGTGCCATGAAGGGTCTCTTCAAAGGCCGCCAGCAAACACAACAAGCTCAGCGCCACCAGATTGGTGAGCACGATGGCAAGCTTGCGATGATGACGGTACCCCAATCCCATGGCGAATACGCTGACGGGCACGACCAGCACCAGCATGGCCACATGAAAAACCTCGTCCATGGCGCCAAAGGCTGACAGCAGTCCCAACGCGAATAACCCGGCTACACTGGCCAGGCAGTGAATCATGCAGAGACCAGACAGGACGATCGCCGTCTTGTCCAGATGGGAGCGGTGCATTGTGCTCTCCTGATTGATTTCTGACAGAGGGGTAAAGCGCATTGCGCAGGTGGCCGGCAGGGTGTTACCTCACCGGGTTCCCGCACAACGCGCGCATCGCCCGTGCACTTCCAGCAGGGGCTCCTGCTGAATGACAAATCCAAGCCCATCAAGAGTCTGCTGCAGCTCATCCACCGCGGCGCCGGCCATGGGGGTCTCCTGCACGGCACCGCATTCATCACAAAGCAAAAATACCGTGCCGTTATGATCGTGTTTACAGGTGATGTGGCCACACGCGAGATATTGGTTGGTGGAACTGAGCCGATGGGCCAACCCTTGCTGAACCAGAAAATCCAGCGCCCGATAGATGGTCGGCGGCTGGGCATTATGCTGAAAACGCGCCTTGAACTGGTCGAGCAGTTGATACGCAGTCTGAGGACCATCCTGGCTCAACAACAGGTTCATGACCTGCTTGCGCTGTGGAGTCAAACGCACCCCCTGTTCACGGCAGTGATGTTCTGCGCTGGCCAGGATACGTTCGTTACGACTCATCAGGGCAGATCCTTTAAATATCCAGTGTCACCAACAAACGCTGTTGGCCGGGGGTTACAGGGGGAGAGCGATGCACCACACCCTGGCCGTGATTATCCCGCCATGTGTCTCCTTTGAACAGGGCGACCTGGCCAGCCTGTAGCTGCTCCAGACTGTCCTCGCGGTAACAGCCTTGTTGATCCTGACCGGGCAACAGCAAGGTTTCGGTCACGGCGTCGGCGGGCAGCCACTGACTACCCGGGCCACCATAGGTACACAACATCCGCGCGGGAATGCGATCCACATGAAAACGCGGACACATGGGTTTTTCCAGCGCCGTTACTCGCACACCGACACCACTGACACCAAACAGGCATGCCATCATTTCGGACAGCAACTGCACATCTTGACGAAGCTCAGTAAAGGCATCGCCCGGTATCAAATGCTGCAGCGAACCGGCAACACCATGATCCATGTCTACCCAGCTTCGTACGGCCATACGTTGCTGGCAGGCCAGCGCCACGACATCGGCTCCCACCGGGCTCAGTCGGTCCCACACCGCCACAAAGACATGCTCATGGCCGATTTCGCCCAGAACTCCCGCCTCTTCACTTATCGCAAGCCCCAACGGTGATAATGGCGAGTGTCTTAGTGCGCTCATCCCGCCATCTCCCACTGAGGAAACGGGTCTTCAAGCTGCTCCCAAAGCGCCTTCCCGGCCAGCATTTCCGCTTCGCTCAACAGGCAATCATCCAATGCCCTGCAGGTTGCCTCCGGATCCAGATGGTGGCCGATGAAGACCAATTCCTGCCGCATATCACCAAAAGGTTCCTGCCATTTTTCCATGATCATGGCGCGGTACTCGGGGTCCGTCGGCCAGTGCTGATCCGGCACGGTTTTCCAAAACAGGCCTGCTGGCCCGTGATGCACAATGTCTCCGGCCTGGCTCCAGTTGCCGGCAAACTGGGGACGTGTGGCCAGCCAGAAGAATCCTTTGGAACGAAGCAGGGTCCCGTAAGGCCAGGGCTGCTGCAGGAATGCCCAAAAACGTTCCGGGTGAAACGGGCGGCGTGCTTCATAGGTAAAGCTGCTGATCCCGTATTCTTCTGTTTCCGGAAGATGCTCACCACGCATTTCCTTAAGCCAGCCCGGTGCCTGCTGCGCTTTTTCAAAATTGAATCGGCCGGTGTTAAGCACTTCTTGCAAGGGAACTCTGCCATGGCTAATGGGCACAATATGCGCATCCGGATTAAGAAGCCGCAACGTGGCGCTCAGTGTTTCCAATTCCTCGTCTGTCACCAGGTCTGTTTTACTGATCAACAGCACATCGCAAAATTCCACTTGTTCAACCAGAAGATCGACCACGTTACGAAGGTCCTCTTCGCCAAGATTCTCGCCCTCCTGTTGCAAATTACGGGTACTTTGGTAATCGCGCAGAAAGTTCACGGCGTCCACCACCGTCACCATGGTGTCCAGACGGGCTATCGTCGACAGGCTGGTGCCGTCTTCATCCTCAAACGTAAAGGTTTCTGCCACCGGCAGCGGCTCTGAAATACCGGTAGATTCAATGACCAGGTAATCGAATCGTCCGTCCCGTGAGAGCCGGTTCACTTCCAGCAGAAGATCTTCACGCAGAGTGCAACAAATACAACCATTGCTCATTTCCACCAGCTTTTCTTCGGCCCGATTCAGAGACACATCTTGATTGACCAGGGCGGCATCAATGTTGATTTCGCTCATATCATTCACAATCACCGCCACCTTAAGGCCGGCGCGATTGTTAAGAATATGATTAAGGACCGTGGTCTTGCCCGCGCCGAGAAAACCGGACAAGACGGTTACGGGTAGCTGGCGTGCAGGGCTGGCTTGTTCTGGATTCATCACATCATCCGGTTCGTTGGTGGGCAAAGTGACGCTCGTTCTGTTCAAGGCGGGCTTTCACTTCGGCACAGTATTCCGTTGTCGGGCGGGCCAGCAATCGACGCAGTCCTATCGGTTCGCCACTGATTCGACAGTACCCGTACTCATGTCCGTCGAGCCGTCGCAGCGCATCACGAATTTTCCCCAACAAGGCTTGTTGGCGGGCCATGAAACGTAACCGATGACGACAGCTTTCCTCTTCAGCTGCCGCATCGACAGGGTCTGGCTCTTGTACCGGGGTACGTAGATGCGCCATGGCACTGGCGATGTCCTTCTCACATTCCCCTGCCAGCGCAACCAGCCGATCACGAAAAAATTGCTGCTGTTCGCCATTCATGTAATCCGACGCGGACATTGCCAGCAGGGTTTGTTCACTGATCGTGCGAGACATGTTTGGCTCCTTTTTAGTTATGTTATAACATATCAAAACAAACACTCAAGCCCTCCGCACTACAGGAGCCCCCATGACGCCCTCACTCCCTGCAACCTACACCGAGTGGCGACACTGCATTACCGAGGTCTGCGGCATTCCCCTCACCGCGGACTTCATTCAGCAACGGCTCTCGGCGCTGGGTAACCCCCACAACGACATGACAAAAAGATTCATTGCCTTGTATGGCAAGCCCCACTGGCAACAGACCAAACAATGGTTCATGGACGCACTGAATGAACTTGACCGTTGACAGAGCTGGCCCATGCCTGGACCCGGCATACACCCGCCCCTTCCCTTTTGCCTGAAAAGACAACCATCAGAATGAAACCTCGCAACCGCTCTACCCTGCTTATCAAAGGTGCCACCGTCATGCTGCCCAGTGGGCCGGCAGAAACCGATGTGGCTTGCCACGAAGGCCGGATTGTCGCCATTGGCGAATCCCTTTCGGCAGAAACAGAAATCGACGCGCGCGGTCTGCACCTGCTACCTGGCGTGGTGGATTCCCAGGTGCATTTCCGTGAACCCGGTATGACCCACAAAGAAACACTGGAAGCCGGTACCCGAGGCGCCGTACTCGGCGGGGTTACCAGTGTGTTCGAAATGCCCAACACCCAGCCCCTCACACTTCGCCAGGAGGATTTACAGGCCAAGATTGCCATTGCCGAACAGGATGCCTGGTGTAACTACGCCTTTTACATAGGAGGCGCAGCGGCAAACGCGGAACAGCTACCCCGCCTGGAACGACTGCCAGGGTGCTGCGGCGTCAAGGTCTTTATGGGCAGCTCTTTCGGAGATTTGCTGGCGGACAGCGACAATGTGTTGCGATCTATCCTCCGCCACGGGCAACGGCGGGTTGCCATTCATGCAGAAGATGAGGCCCGCCTGCGCGCTCGCCGCCACATCGCCGAAGACGCCGCGCACCCCCGGGCGCATTCCCTCTGGCGGGACGAGGACAGTGCCTTGCTGGCCACCCGGCGTATCGTCAGCCTGGCCAATGAGACCGGGCGCCCATTGCACCTGCTACACATCTCCACCGCAGAAGAAATGGCCTTCCTGCAACACCACAAATCACGGGTCTCCGTTGAAGTGTTGCCGCAACATCTCACTCTCACCGCCCCACAGTGCTATGAGCGACTGGGCACGCTGGCCCAGATGAATCCCCCAATTCGGGACTCGCGACATCAGCAAGCCCTCTGGAAAGCGGTCACCAACGGCATTGTGGATGTTATCGGCAGCGATCATGCTCCCCATACCCGGGACGAAAAACAGCGCCCCTATCCCGATTCTCCCAGTGGGATGACCGGCACCCAAACCCTGTTGCCCTTGATGCTGAACCATGTAAATGAGGGAAAACTGACCCTAACACGACTCGTGGATCTGGTCTGCGCCGGCCCGGCCCGTCTCTTCGGTATGGCAGGCAAAGGGCGTATCTCCGTCGGCTATGATGCCGACCTGACATTGGTCGACCTGAAGAAACGTCAGGCTGTGGATGATCGCAAACTGGCGTCGCCCTCTGGTTGGAGCGCCTTTGACGGAATGATGCTCCAAGGCTGGCCCAGCGCGACCATTGTTGGCGGCCGCCTCGTTATGGCAGAGGAGGAAGTGATTGGCAGTCCGGCCGGGCAAGCCATTCAGTTTCTGTAAAAGGCCCCGCTCGCAAAGAACAACCGAGGCATTCACCCGGCAGGGGCACCACTTCGCCTTCGCGCCAGCCAATCGCGGACAAACACGATAATCTCACTGGTACGATCTACCCCGGCAAGGTCATGAAACCGGTGGTCCAGCCCCTCAGCAAACAGAAACTCTACCTCAGACTTATTCTGTTTGAGCATGAGAGCCTGGTTGCTCGCTAACGCAGGCGAAACGCTCTCATCAAGAGCAGACTGAATAATCAACACAGGGGTGCGGACACTCATCAGCAATGCTGTTTGATCTGCTGCAAGCATGCTTTTCCACCAACGAAACCCATGGCCGCTCATCACAAGGTCCATATTCTCGGCAGCTTCGACAGAATCGGCAAACGCCAGAAAATCCTGTTTCGCTTCTTCGAATGCCTCCGGAGGTAGTTCAAGCGCCATACTGTGCAGCACATCATCGACGAAAAAGCGGCCGCCGCCATTCAGAGAGACAACCGCGCTCACCGCATCACTGCGGGAAGCCACCATCGCCGCCACCAACGCCCCCTCGCTTCCCCCGAGTAGCGTAATGCGGTCATAGTGAAATCGGTTATCCAACCAGGACATCACCTGCAGATAATCGTCCGCCCGCTGCTGTGGCGAGTCATGCTCATAATACGACGCGGGGCACTCCGGGCTATCACCCGAACCGTTCCAGGAAACCGACCGGGTAAGGCCATACTTCTCCACCGTAAGGACATCCGCATCACCAATAACGGTGGCAAAGCGATCATTAATCACCTTGCTGTGGGCCACACTCTTGCAGTCTGAGCCCTGCATCAGCACCAGCAAATGACCGCTTCCTTTCTGGTCCAGATAGAACGTGATCTCTGACCCATCTGCCCGTGTTAAGCGCTCCCCCTCTTCGGCAAACACATCCTGAATAGCAAACAGCAGCAACGCCATTATGATCACGAGAGCTTTATACATGGGCATTTTCCGGCAGACCGTTCAGAGCAGCTCGTTGGTGATCATCCCGAGTATGGGGAACGACCTGAACCTTGCCTCTTTCGAGGCCGACAAGCCCGGGAAAGTTCAACCAGGCAACCCATCAAACCCTGGCGCATCATTAACCTCTCCTTCCCAAACCGCTTTACTGGCCAAAAAAATATGTGCCGTTGGCATCACTGGGACTGTCGTATCCAGACACCCTGCAGGCACCACCAGCAGACCCGAAGCCTGCGCATCCGGCAACGCCGAGCCACACAACGAGCAGAAACTTTTGGCATGCCGGGTATCAGGAAGCGTAAATGACCTGACCACATCGACACCCGATAGCCAGATCAGTTGAGCTGAAGAGGAGAACAGATTAGCGGCATGGGCTGAGCCTGTATCTTTCTGGCAATGCTGGCAGTGGCAGAGATAGAAGCGGTCAAAATCCCCTTTGATCTGAAAACGCACGGTGCCACACAGACAAGAGCCGAAATGATCCGTCATGGATATTCTTCCATTCTATGGGGAGAGAAGCTGGTTGAAACTGGAATGTGAGATCTGCCCCAACCCTCGCTCGCAGGGCATCAGCTTTGGGAAATGGAAGATCTAACCCCATTTCCTGTTATTAACCTTCATCAACCTTTCTCCGATATGAGAAGGTAGAAGGCTCCAGTCTAAAAAGTATATCGGACAAGCGAATCTCCAGGGAAAGATCGTCTTTACCCAAACTTTGACGCATCATCCTACACAGCCTTGTGTAAGCAAGAATTTCCTGCTCTTTCTCAAGCGTACCACCTTGCAGCCAAAAACCTTCCAAGGCCTCTACCACACCAGCATCGGCGCATACGCAAATCCGCGACTTCGCATCATTGAGAGCTCCAAGCTCAGAAATCTCATCTTGTATTCGCCCGGATCTTCTAGCAGAAACAAGGAATGAAATGGCTTTCAAAAAGTCTGAGTACGCATCCAGTCGCATTTTTGCCAACTCATCGTTGCGGCTCTTTTTTTCGGATAAAACATGCCCAAAGACCGCTCCGATCAGTCCTGCAATCAGTGAAAATATTGCTGCCATGGTGATTGTCATAGGGTCCTTGGCTAACGCTTGGTTCAGGTGCGCCAAAGGCGTCACTTGGAACCATTTGTTATATTAATCAGTTGTACACATATCTATTATTTCATCTATGATGGTAATGAGATCTTCGCTTATTTCATTACTATTAATTGAATTTATGTATTCTTCTTTATCAAACTTAACTCTAAAGTGTGAATTTATCCCATCAAGAACAGGCTTCACATCCTTGATAAATAGTGCCTCAGTATTACTCGCTCTTTCAGAGAGCTTATATGTTTCAGGGACTACCAGTCCATGTTCATTTGCAAGATAATTCCTAACCGCATCAACATCCTTAATGATTTCTCGATTTCGACAATTATTAGAAATATAGCGACTGATTGCCTCAGGAACTATCAAGTAATTCTCTATTTCTCGTCGCCTCAATGTTCTGTACATCATTATCACATGTTGGCCTGAATCATCTCTCTGAACATCTTTACCATTGTCATGCAAACTTGAATTTGTAGTATTGTAGTTATCATCATCCAAGTCTCTAAGGCTATACGCTGTTATGTGGCTGCCAGTTTCTTGAGTTATTTTTTGATTGAGTTCAACAATTAAAGTTTTACGTTCTTTATGCTTCTTGTTCGTCACCCACTCAACAATATTTTCTGGCCAAACCTTTCCCAGCTTTATACAGAGTGACTTTAGAATACGGGCATCACTTGCATTTTCAACAAGTAATACCTTTTTGTGTTCTATCATGGAATCAAGAAGGGGGAAATATTTGCTGCCGAGCCCTTCCAGAACCAACACTTTTTCTTCATTGTTTTTTAAGTATTCTGCTTTTGAAGCTTCAACATGCAAGACTTTCTGGTAGTCAATTAGCTTTATTAAATCAGAACTATGGCTAACCATTAGAATCTGCTTGTTGTTTTCTTCGCATATCCTTTCCAACTTCTCCATCAGGAGAGACTGCAAAGATGAATGCAAATGGGCGTCAGGCTCATCAAGTAGAAGCACATCGTTGTTTTTGTCTAAGGCTAAAGCAAAAACACTTAACCATTGTAGAAAACCACTTCCCTCGACCATCAGGTCTCTTTTACTTGAATTATTTCTCTCTTTCTCTTGGGTGTCAGGATTTTTAATCAAATCTATGACATCGACACTTACGAAATTATGAAACTGGCTATCAAAATCATGCACATAAAGATTTACATGAAACACTTCAGAAAGTATTTCTTTTAGCTGCCTCCATTCAGTGCTTATACCTTTAAGTACTTGTTGGTCTGCTTGTGTTAGTCTTTGCTTATTTGGAAAAAGCTCATTCTTTTTCTCTTCAATGGTCGACTCATGAGCGTCGTGTAAATCCAACAGTAAGTTTCTAATTACAGAGCCAGCCTGCCCTTTTCCTATTAGCTTTCTTCGATCTGCTACAGACAACCAACTTTCATTTTCATTCATTCCACCAAAAGGTGGAAGGTAAGCAATAGTAGGTATTTTATCTGACTCAGAAAGATTAGAATCAGACTTTTTTATTGCGAAATTATTTCCGTTAAGAGTATACGCAAGCTCTAGAAAGAGATTTCTATTTTCTGCCCCCTTCCACCCTACTTTTATTTTGAGCTGATAGGAGCCAATTGTCCTTTGGTCTTTCCAAAGATATCTCAAGGAAGGAATGCTAATTGGTGAAAATGATTCAGGAGCAATACCAAGCCCTTTTTTCTCTACATCATATTCTTCAAGTAACGACTGCTGCCCCCGATAATTAATCAAAAGGATCTTTGCATACTCCCATACAGCAAGAGCATGTAAGAGGCTGGTTTTTCCCGAGTTGTTAACCCCAGAGATCAGTGATAGTCCATTTTCGTTAAGATCAACATTGATCTCATCAAATTTCTTAAAGTTACTTAATTCTATCAGATTCACTCTGCACTACCTTGGTTCAATATAACGCTCAAATCAGCTGCGCAGTTTACTGCGTCGGCTGCATTTTCTTGTTATGTTGTTTATCACTCGGTATTACGCCATTCATTATAACGGGCAGGCCTTTCATATCCTCAAATTCATCATCATTCAAAATGAAAGCCAGATCTTTATCTCCTTGCCCATACCCCCACAAGTAAAGCTCTGCGCCAAATGCACTAGGTGAAACAATAATTCCTCCACCTTGGACTTCAGGGCACAGTTTTTTCATATGCTCTTCAGGCCCATATTGGAAAGTTTCTATTAAGTCATCAGTATTCAAACCGAAGAACGAGTGATTGACTATAGGTATAAATTGATCCATTTCACTTTGTGAAAATTCCATTGCACCAACATATGAATCCCATGGAATAAATATCTGCATTCTTGGTCGGTCTTCTTGATTGAATTTGTAGCCACTATCTTTAAATAGCTTACGAACCAAAGTGTATACAATGTAATGCGTTCTTATTTGATACACAGATAGGCCATCTAGAATTTTTCCAATTCTAGCACCCCGATCATCTCGACCCTGCTCGGTCCGCGAAGAAGCAAGTATGCCGCCAAAGTATTCAACGGCAATCTCATCATCAGAATATGAGCCTTCATTAATTATTGTTTTGAGGACTTTGGGTGGAACTTGCCCTGGCTGTTCAATTTTATCGCCTAGTTTCTGCTCGGCTTTGCCGAAAATTCTTCCTACATTCTGTGCTCGCTTTTGTGCAAAGTCGCGAAGACTTTCACCCAAGTAATCCGCCGTAGGCCCAAGCATTTTATTAAGTCCATCTTTACCCAGATAAGCCGCTACCGCTCCGAGACCTACAGTTGTTATTGGTTCTGGCATTAAGCCTCCTAATAAACATAACAGCGTATTAATTAGAAC
>NZ_AXBZ01000031.1:0-21551 GCF_000475295.1 Alcanivorax sp. P2S70 | reverse complement strand
GGGGCGTTGTTGTTTCAGGCGGGTGGCTTTTGCGGCCCGCGGCGTGATGGCATATCAGGAACAGCAATCAGCGGTTAGGGGTCGGCCCCGGCATCCTCACGGGCTCCTGCTCCAGCTCAACCCCAAACCGGGCTTTCACATCCCGGCAAACGGCCTCAGCCAGCGCCGTCACATCGTCACAGGTGGCACCGCCATGATTAACCAACACCAACGCCTGCTCGCTGTGCATACCCACCGGGCCCAGACGCCGTCCTTTCCAACCTGCTTGCTCAATCAACCAGCCTGCCGCCAGTTTCACGCCTTCCGGTTGAGGATAGCTCACCAGCTTTTCATGACGCTGCTGCAGTGACGCGGCCAGCGACGCCGGCACCACCGGGTTCTTGAAAAAACTCCCGGCATTGGCCAGCACCGTCGGGTCCGGAAGTTTGCTACTACGGATAGCAATAACCTGCTCTCGTACCGCAGCAGGTGTCACCGCCTCCCCGGGCCGCTGCGCGAAAAACGCCTGCAACGGGGCATAGTCGATATTGCAGCGAGGCTGCCGGTTCAAACGCAACTCGATACCAGTGATGATATAGCGGCCACGATCACGGCTTTTGAAACGGCTGTCGCGGTAAGCAAACTCACACTCAGCGGCAGAAAAATGCAGCACCTTGCCAGAGGCGATTTCCATCACCGTGACCTGCTCCAGCACCTGCGACAGCTCAACACCATAGGCGCCAATATTCTGAAACGGGGCGGCCCCTGTGGTACCAGGAATCAAAGACAGGTTTTCCAGCCCCTGCCAACCCTGCGCTACGGTCCAGGCCACCAGATCATCCCAGTGGACCCCGGCACCCGCTGCTACCCAGACATGGGAGTCGTCTTCTTTGACCTTGACCATGCCATCAATCGCAAGCGACAGGGTCAGCCCCGGCAAATCCCCATCGATCACCAGATTGCTGCCCTCACCAATCACGAAAACCGGCTGGGACAAATCTCGCTCGGCAAGCAATTGCCTGAGCGCATCCAGAGTGGCGGGACGCGCCAGATGGTGGGCTTTGGCCGGTAGCCCAAGGGTATTGAGTGCGCGCAGGTCAGCGTTGCGTTCGAGCCCGCTCACAAGCGCTCCTGTAGCGATGCCAACAGGCCCCGGGCTCCATCCTCAACCAGGTCCAATACCTGATCGAAACCATCGTTACCGCCATAATAAGGATCCGGCACTTCTCGCTCTGCACTGTCGGTGGCGTAATCCAGGAAACGGGCCAAAGTACCGTTGGCATCGGAAGGGCGCATGGCTTCCAGGTCCGCCAAATTGGCATTATCCATCGCCAACACCACATCAAACGCGTAAAAATCGGCAGGCGTGACCTGCCGGGCCCGCAGGCTACTCATGTCATAACCACGACGAGCCGCAGCCTCCTGGGTACGCGGATCCGGTGCGCGACCAATATGCCAATCGCCGGTGCCTGCGCTATCAATACGGATTTTCTCTTCCAGCCCCGCCTCACGAACATACTGACGGAACACCACGTCCGCCGTAGGTGAGCGGCAAATATTGCCAAGGCATACAAATAACACTGAAACAGACATTAGCCCTTCTCCAACAAGGCCTGAACCCGTTGCAAGTCTTCCGGTGTGTCAATGCCCCCGGGAACCGCTTCACAGGAGGGGGCCACATGAATGGCCACACCGTTGGCCATTGCGCGTAGCTGCTCCAGGGATTCCAGCTTTTCCAGGGTGGCAGGCTCCCAGGACACATACTGATGCAGGAATTTCACTCTATAGGCATAGATACCAATGTGCCGCCACCATTGCCCACCACGAATATCCCGATTGTTCTCGGCAAACGCATCCCGATGCCATGGGATCGGAGCACGGGAGAAATACAACGCGCGCCCATTGGTGTCGAAGACTACCTTGACCACATTCGGGTTAAATACATCCTCGGCCCGCTCGATAGGCTCGCAGAGGGTTGCCATCTGACAATCCGGATGGCTATTCAGATTGTCTGCCACCTGGTCAATCACAGCCGCTGGAATCAGGGGCTCATCCCCCTGCACATTCACAATGATATCCTCGTCAGCCAATGCCAGTTGCTGAGCGACTTCCTGCAAGCGGTCTGTCCCGGACGGGTGGTCAATGCGGGTCATCACAACCGGCACCTGTCCTTCAAGCGCATCCGCAATCCGTTGGTCGTCAGTAGCCACATAGACCTTGGCAGCCTGACTGGTCAGGCAACGCTCTGCTACCCTGGCCACCATCGGCTTGCCAGCCAGATCCGCCAGTGGCTTTCCCGGCAAGCGCATGGAGGCATACCGGGCCGGCACTACCACATAAAAATTCATGAAAACCTCGTGACTAAAAACAGCAAGAACAAGCCTGCAACTCCAGGAGAAACAACGGCGAACCTCGGTCTGAAATACCAAACCGATACCCCGTTTAACATGCCCTGTGGCTTGTCATGACCACAACACTCCACTTGCATGACAACCAATGCGGGTAGCTAGTCTTTTCCCAGCGCTCGATCCAGCATCTGATCGAGCAGCCCATCAGGCAAGTCTGCTTCCACCGGCAAGAACCACCAATGCGGTTCGGCAAACGCCCGACATTTGACCGCATCCTTCTCCGTCATCAGCACGGGCAGGCCGTCGGAAAAGGCCAGATCAGCCGGTTGGTAAGCATGATGATCCGCAAATACATGGGGGATGATATTCAGACCCAGAATGTTCAGCAGATTGAAGAAGCGTTTTGGGTTGCCAATACCGGCAACCGCATGTACCTGAGGGTGACTCCGCAAAAAGTCCTGGGGGGAAAGACGGTGCCCGCCCTGTAAGCTCTCCACACTATCCGGGCGCATGATCATGGGGTGTGCACCACTCCAGCCTCCACCGGTGCTGATCACGAAGTCCACTTCCTTAAGCCGCGAAGCCGGTTCGCGCAGCGGGCCTTCCGGCAAGCAACGGCCATTACCCAGGCCTCGTTGACCGTCCACCACCACCACCTCTGCAGTGCGAGGCAAAGCGTAATGCTGCAGGCCATCATCGCTGATAACCAGATCAGGTTGATAATCCCGTATGGCCACCTGCAGGGCGTTATACCGATCAGGATCCAGAATAACCGGGGCACCGGTACGGCGGGCAATCAGTACCGGCTCGTCACCAACCTCTAACGCGGCACTTTGCTCGCAAACCGTGACCGGATACTGGTTTGTCTTGCCACCGTAACCACGGGATACGACAACCACTGACAGCCCCCTGGCTTGGGCCGCCTTAACCAGCGCAATGACCAGAGGGGTCTTGCCTGTCCCGCCTACGGTGATATTGCCAACGACCAGCACAGGAACAGGTGCATCAGAACGTACCTTTCGAAAGCGGCGCAACCGGCGAGAGGCTTCCATGGATACCAGCAAGGATAAAGGCCTTAACGGCACCAGCCATGGGCTACCCTTGTACCACCCTTTCTGAATCCACTCACCTAACGACATGTGTGCCTGCTCCCAAAACCGCAACCGAGGGTTTACCCTTCGGCAAAATCCATTCTGTATAGCTGGGTATAAAGGCCATTTTTCGCTAACAGTTCTTCATGGGTTCCCTGTTCCATCAGCTGCCCCTGGTCCAACACCACGATGCGATCTGCTTTTTCGATGGTAGACAGACGATGCGCAATCACGAGGGTTGTCCGACCGGACATCACTCTTTCAAGCGCCTGTTGGATATGGTGTTCAGATTCAGTATCCAAAGCGCTGGTAGCTTCATCCAGAATCAATACCGGAGCATCTTTCAGCAAAGCTCTCGCAATCGCTATCCTCTGACGTTGCCCTCCAGACAGCTGAACGCCATCTTGGCCAAGAGCCGTGTCCAGCCCATGCTCCAGTTGTTCGATGAATCGCCATGCCTGAGCATCCCGAGCAGCAGCTTCGATCGCATCATCACTGGCACCCCTGAGCTCGCCGTAGGCAATGTTGTTGCGAACCGTATCGTTAAACAGGACGACCCGCTGGCTCACCATGGCAATCTGATTGCGCAATTCGCTCAGGGCATAGTCCCCAAGCGCAACGCCATCCAGCAGAATTCGCCCTTGGTCAGGATCAAAAAAACGCGGAAGCATAGCGCTAATGGTGCTTTTCCCAGCCCCGGAACGACCGACCAACGCGACAGTTTCTCCCGCCCGAATCGTGAGGTTCAGGTTACGTACCACTGGCGTTTGTGGGTCGTAGCCGAAGGTAACACCATCAAAGACGATGTCGCCCTTCGCTTTGCCTGCCAGGGTGTAGGCCCCCTGGTCCACTTCTTCTGGAGTATCCAGCAAATCGAAAAGGCTTGCCGCGCCCGTGACCCCCCGCTGAACCTTTACATTGACATCGGTCAGCTGCTTGAGTGGTTTCTGGATCATGCCTGCAGCAGCGATATAGGACAGGAACCCGCCAACGGTCAGCTCTTCTCCCATTAGGTGGATGTAAAGGTAGGTAATAGCGCCAATACCCACTGCAACAAAGAGCTGAACGATAACGGTACTGGCGATTTTACTGGCGTTGAGTTTCACATTCTGTTTTGCGAACGTTCGACTCACCGAATGAAAGCGACTCGCTTCCTGTTCTTGGCCACCAAAGATCTTGACCTCACCGCTGCCTTCTATCGCCTCACCCAAAAAATGCGTGATATTGGACATGGAGGCCTGGATGCGCCGGCTGATCTTTCGGAAACGCTTGCTGGTTACATTGACAACGAGAGCGATCAATGGCGCCACTGCAATCAGAATCAGGGTAAGTTTCCAGTTCTGCCAGACCAGAAAAGCAAACAACCCGATGACGGTGAGTCCCTCGCGAACAATCACGATGATGGCATCCGTCCCGGCACTGGTTACCTGCTGCGCATCAAATATGATTTTCGACATGATGCGGCCGGAAGCATTCTTGTGATACTCCGACTGCGGCAATTTAAGCACATGCCCGAAGACATCATTGCGCAGTACATACACAAGCTGCTGGGCTACCCAATTCATGCTGTAACTGCCCATGAACTGTCCCACCCCCTGAAAGAGCACTAACACCAACGGGGCAATGGAAACCACCATGACACGGAAGTCGGTAGGATTGACAATGGTGTCACCCAGATAGCCTGCCAGCTGCGCCGCGCCGGCTTGCGTTGCCGCATAAATGGCATAACCAAGGACACTCAGAACGAGCATGAACCAGTAAGGACGAACGTAGGAAAGCAGCCGCTTGTATGTCGGCCACACCTCCTCGGAGGATTGACTCATTGTGCCTCGTCAGCAGATTGGCGGGTGGTGAGTGACAGCTTAACAAAACCCAGCTGCCCAGCCACGTCATAGACACGCACCACGGACTGATAGGCTACATTGGCATCCGCATAGATTTGCAAAGGGAGATCTGTTTTTTCCTGCCCAAGTCCAAGCAGTGCGACTCTCAGACTCTTGCTGTCGTTCGCCGCGAGCTTTTCCCCATTGACCAGATAATCTCCAGTTGAGGTGATTGTCACTTCCACTTGATCCGGTGATGGGGCAAGCGCCATTCCATCGGCCTGTGGCAAGGTGATCGCCAGCTGCGTTTTGTCATCAAACGTGGTGGAAACCATGAAGAAAATCAGCAGCAGAAACACCACATCAATCAGTGGTGTCAGATTGACGCTGATTTCCTCCTGGCTTGGACGGGGGAATTTCACGCCTTCTCTCCCGGCTCGGCTTCGCGTTCACCGTGTACCAGATCCACAACATGTACCGCGCTTTGTTCAAGTTCCACGGTAATTTCTTCCACCCGACGGACAAAAAAACGGTGAAAGAAAATGGCCGGAATGGCTACAACCAGGCCCGCAGCTGTCGTGAGCAACGCCTGAGAGATGCCTCCAGCCAGCTGGGCAGCATCGCCGGTGCCGTGAATCATGATCGCAGCGAAAACATCGATCATGCCAATAACCGTTCCCAGCAAACCCAAAAGGGGGGTAATGGCGGCAATGGAGCCCAACGTGCTGAGGAATTTTTCCAGCTCATGAATCACGCCGGTCGCACTTTCCTGGATACTTTCCTTCATGATGTCACGGCCATGCTTGGCGTTGGCCAGGCCCGTCGCCAGAATACGCCCCAGCGGTGAACTGTCGCGCAACTTGATCAGATTACCCTCATTGAGCAAGCCCCGCTTCAACAGGGTCTGCACCTGCGGAACGGTATCCGCCGGCGCCAGTTTGCTCGGCCGCAACGTCCAGAAACGCTCAACGACAATGGCCAGCGCCACCACGGAACAAATCAGGATCGGGAGCATCATCCAGCCCCCGGACTGCACAAGGTCCTGCACCTTTCTCTCCCCTCACTCACTACGTCGCCCACCAGGGCGCAGTCGGGTTACCAGAAACGCCAGCCGGCCGGTTGGTGCCAGGGCCGGGCATAATTTTGGCGCCATTTTGTTATAAGCGGAACATTATCGGCATCACCCCGACGAAACACAATCATACCGGACTCGTCAGTGCGTAGAACTGTGACTCCCGACGCCCGCAGACGTTCCAGCACCTGTGCATGGGGGTGGCCGAAATGATGGCGATAACCGGCACTGGCTATCGCCCATTCTGGTGAAGTTTCACGCAGAAAAGCCGCCGACGTACTCGAGCGGCTCCCATGATGGGCCAGCACCACCAGATCGCTCTGTGGCCAATGCCCCAGCAATGGATACTCGCTCTCACGGGTGATATCACCAGGCAAAAGCAAGGACAAGCTGCCTCCTTCGACATGGAGCACACAGCTGGCATCATTACCGTGCGCATTGCCGTCTCCCCGCCGTGGCCACAACACCCGAAAACGCACCCCGTCCCACCGCCAGTTCTGCCCGGCGTGGCAGGGCACACTATTGGCCACCCGCTCGGGTTCACCACTAATAACCACCGGGGAATCCCCCATAACGGGTAAGATAGCCCCCAAACCACCCGCATGATCATTATCCCCGTGGCTGACCACAATCCGGTCTGGCACCTGCCCCCAACGATTGAGCCACGGCACCACGATACTGGCCGCCATACTGCCGCCCGGCCAGGATGAGCCGGTGTCATACAACAGCAGGTGCTCGCGAGTGCGAACCGCAAGGGCCAGCCCTTGCCCCACATCAAAGACAGTCAATTCCCATTCACCGTGGGGCAACGGCGCCGGACGCTGCGCCAGCCAGGGAACCAGGAACAACGGCAACAAACGCCGAGGAAACGGCACCGCGGGCACCATCAACACCGCCAGCGCGACTATCACGCACGCCCCTGCCAATGCACCGGGCAGGGGCACTCCGGGCACAATCACCGCCCCAGCCAGACCTTCCATCAACCAGGAAGACAGTTCGATACCCGTAGCAGCGCCCTGCAACAGCGCACTGGAGCCTGTCAGGGCGCCGCACAAGGCCAATGGAATCACCAAAAAAGAATACAACGGAATCAACAGGATATTGGCAAGGGGGGCGCTCAATGACCATTGCTCGAACAAGACTGCGCCCAACACGCTCATCATCACAGGCAACAAGACAATCAGACGGCGACTCCCCTGCCCCATGGCCAACCAGCCAATGGCGGCAACGGCACCGAAAGACAGCCACAAGCTTTCCGACAAGGCAGACAGGGGAAACACCAACAGCACGACTCCAAGGGCGACCGCCAGGCTGCGCCACAACGATAAAGGCTGCCTCAAACACGATGATATTGCGACCACGGCCAGCATGGTCACCGCCCTCAGGGTCGGCAAACTGAAACCCGCCATGGCGGAATAGCCGACCGCCGCCAGCAGGGCCGGGCACCACGCCAGCTGTTGCAAGGTATAGCGCCTTAGCGCAGGGGCTATGTACTGACAAAACGGCATGAGGCACCAGCGACCGAGCCAGCCCGCCAACCCGGCCACCAGCGCAATATGTAACCCGGAGATCGCCAGCAGATGGGCCGCCCCGGTGCTTTGGAAAACCTGCCATTGCTGCGTAGTCAGCCTTGAGCGGTCGCCGACAATGAGCGCAGGCACAACCGATGCTCCCACCGGGGAGCCTTGCAGACTCGCTGCAAGCGTATTGGCTAACTGCTCACGCCAACGCAAGAAACCGTCCCCCTGTGACACCCCCCGCCACTGCTGCACAGATCCTCGCGCATGGATGCCTTGTGCCAGATCCCGTCGGGCCAGATCCGGGCCGGCCAGGTTATACTGACCACGCCCCGATCTGAGCTTGAGTGCTATCTGCCCACGCTCGCCCGCATGCAGGGGTGCAGGTGGCGCATAATAGTTCACCCGTAGACGATGACGCCCCGGCCAGAGATTATTCCCCCACACCTCCAACAACAACGTCTGCCGCCAACGCCAGCGACCGAAGCGATATTCATGCACTGTCTGGGGCAGGGCTACGACCTGAGCCTCGAAACGCAGAGTTTGCCCCTCCAGATTAGAGGGCAATTGCTGACTAATCGCCCATTGCAGCTGCCATACCCCTGCCGTATAGGCAACGGCCGCAAGCAGCAGCGCCTTTTTCCGGGGGCGCCACAACAGTGCCATGAGCAACATCATACAAAGCGGCCACAGCACGCCAATCCTGACACCCGCTACCATGGCCAGCCCCGCTATCCACCACACCTTATCTGCTCCCTGGTTGGGGCCACCTGGCAATCTCTTCACCTTCTGCCACGTTTTGCCGTGGTAATTACCTGTGGCAGGTGTATGCCTTTGTGGTCGTAGCGGGCATAATAGCCAGCCGCAGGGGCAAGTGGACGTAAGCTTTTACCCCCGGTTTCTGCCAGAGATGCGCTACGCAAATCACCTAAAAGGTCTGATAGCCTGCCGTCTACGGCAGGGCAAGCAGACCGGAAACTCCGGGCACACTACGCCCGATCAGGCCAGCAGATACGAGTTCATGCCTAAACGGATATTTCGTAAATACCTGCCCAAGCCCGAACGGCTTCGTGAACAGAAATCCTTGCGATTTCTGGGCGAACTGCTGTCAGACCCAAATCTCTGGCATATCAACCGACGCTCTCTTGCAGGCGCAGCGTTTATCGGAATTTTTGCCGGATTGTTGCCCATTCCCCTGCAAATGGGCCTGGCGGCATTTCTCGCAGTGCGCTTCCACTGCAACCTGCCGCTCTCAGTGATGCTGGTCTGGATCTCCAATCCAGTCACCTATGTCCCCATCTTCTACTTCACTTACCGCATCGGGGCCTGGATCCTTGGCATGCCCCCCCACAGCGGAGAAGACATCACCGTCGCCTGGTTTGTTGAGCAGTTGATCCCACTATGGGTCGGCTCCGTCCTTTGCGCCATGCTGTTTGGCGGGGCAGCTTATTTGACAGTAAAAGTTGCCTGGCGGCTTGCAGTGATCCGCAGCTGGAATCTGCGGGCAAGGGCGAGGGCTCGGGCGCAGCGTCGGGCCGCCCGCTTGGAACAGACGGCACAACGCGACGAGAATAAGGGCGAGAAAGAAGAAGAAACTGAGGGGCCACGTCAGAGCTGACGCAACACTCCATCGTGCAGCTCATACTGCTTCGGACAGCGGCTGGCGAAGTCCCGGTCATGTGTCACGATCATGAAAGCGGTACCCAACGAGCGGTTCAGCTCCAGCATCAACGCCTGCACTTGTTCCGCCGTACGCTCATCCAGATTACCCGTAGGCTCATCTGCCATGACCAGAGCAGGCTCAGTGACCAGCGCCCGGGCAATGGCCACCCGCTGACGTTCACCGCCACTCAATGCAGACGGTTTGTGGCGAAGGCGGTGCCCCAGCCCCACCTTCTCCAGCATGGCAGCCGCCCGCTCCTGACATGCGACAGGTTTGTCACCACGAATCAATAACGGCATGGCCACGTTTTCCAGCGCGGTAAACTCCGGCAAAAGATGATGGAACTGATAGACGAAGCCCAGGTAGCGGTTACGCAACTTGCCGGTGGCACGATCGTTAAGCTGGCTCAGGTCATTACCGGCGATGGACACTGATCCGCGAGTGGCATCGTCCAGGCCGCCCAGCAAATTCAGGAGCGTGGATTTTCCGGAACCGGACGCGCCGATAATCGCAAGGATATCGCCCTGCTCAACAACCAGCTCCACCCCGCGCAGGACCTCAAGCTCGTTATTGCCTTCCTGGTAGCATTTCACCAGAGACTGGGCATGCAGCACCGCGCTGCCTTCGCTGCGGAACTCATTCATAGCGCAGGGCCTCCGCTGGTTGTACCCGGCTGGCGCGCCAGGAGGGGTACAGGGTTGCCGCAAAGCTGATGAACAACGCGATAGAAACAATCGTGATGACATCGCTCCACTGCAGCTCTGACGGCAGATAATTCACAAAATAGGCGTCAAACAGCCGCGTATTGAAGGTTGTCTCGATCCATTCAGCCAGATTACTGATATTGGTGGCCAGCAACACACCCAACAGGGTCCCCAGTAGCGTTCCGGCGACCCCGATCAAGGTGCCCTGCACCATGAAAATACGCATGATGGTGCCAGGCGACGCCCCCAGGGTGCGTAATACCGCAATGTTGCCTCGCTTCTCGGTGACCAGCATCACCTGACTGGAAATGATATTGAATGCAGCCACCGCCACGATGAAGCTGAGCAGTAATGTCATCATGGTCTTTTCCATCTTGATGGCCTGGAACAGGTTGCCGTGAGTGCGGGTCCAGTCGCTGGTGTAATAGCCTGGCCCCAACTCCCGCTGCAGCTTCCAACCCACCGAGGGCGCACTGAACAGGTCATCCAGCCGCAGACGCAGCCCCTGCACTGTACCCGCCTGGCGCGCCAGCTTGGCGGCATCATCAACATTCACGTAGGCGTAGAGCGAATCCACCTCCGCTCGCACCCGAAAGATACCGGTCACGGTAAATCGCTTGAAACGCGGCATGACACCGGCCGGGGAAATGGTGGCTTCCGGCAGCACCAGGGTCACCTTGTCGCCCATGCTGAGCCCCAGTCGCCGCGCCAGACCGTAGCCAACCACCATGCCGAACTCACCTGGCGCCAGGGACTCCAGTTCGCCCTGCTCCATGTAGTCCCCCACGATGGAGACCTTGCGCTCCGATTCCGGCTCAATACCGTTAATCAGGGCACCCGCGACCTCGCCACGATGGGTCAACATCCCTTCCAACTGTACAAAGGGGGAGATCGCCTTGATTTCATTGTGGTGATCCAGCCGTTGCGCCAATTGATGCCAGTCGTCCACGGGCTCACGACCATGCACCGACAAGTGCGTCACCATGCCGAGAATGCGGGTCTGTAGCTCACGGTCAAAACCGTTCATGACGGAAAGCACGGTAATCAGGACCGCCACACCCAGCATTAAACCCAACGCCGAGATCAGTGTGATCACCGAAATAAAACTGTTGCGGGCACGAGCACCGGTATAGCGCAGCCCCACATAAAATGAGAGAGGTCTAAACATGGAGCGCATTTAACCCGAATCCGGTGGCAAATACTACGATCACATCAGCCACCTCCCCGGCGACTCGCTTTGTGAACAGGGTCTGCGTCCGTTAGATGGCAAAATGGTTGAATAAGCGTGCCTAACTTTCTAATATCGAAAGAAAATACCTATCGCCGGGGGAAAATAATGAAAACGAAAATAATGCCGCTGCTGGCTAGTGCAGCGCTGGTGCTACCCGCTGCCTCCTTGGCCGCAGACGCTCCCCAACGTGGCACCCCCCAATCCCAGGTTCGCGCCCAGCATGGCGCACCGCTATCCAGTAAGGGCCCGGTGGGCACACCAGCCATTACCCGCTGGAACTACGATGGCTTCACCGTCTACTTTGAAAACGGGGTTACCCTGCACACCGTTCAGGACCGCCCTGCCAGCCAGGCACCTGCGGTCGTCTCCGGTCCGCAAACCGTCGACAGTCTGCCCCCTATTGAAGAAACACAGACCGCCCCCGCCGCTGCAGACCAACAACCGGCTACCCAACAGGTTCCTGCGTCCGACAGCGGCGAGCTGACCTTCGACCCGGTATCCGGGCGCTTTGTACCTGCGGGTGCCGCCGGGCAAACCGACGCTGCTGAGCCCAAGCCCGAGGAAACCCCGGCACCAGCCAAGTCCGAACCAGAGGCAGCCCCGGCCGCCCCTGAAGCCAAGGCCGCAACCCCCTCGGCACCGGTCGCCGAATCCACGCTGCCCCCTGCCCAGACGCCCAAAGCCGAGCCCAAACCCGAGCCCGCGGCGACATCAGCACCCAGCGAGCCCGCCACCGCCTCACCCAACGAAGGCGAATTCCGTTTTGATCCTGTGACAGGCCGAATCATTATTGCGGGCGAACAAACACCCGAACAGGCGGCAGCAAAGGTAAAGGTGGGTCAGGAGGAAACCCTCCAGGCAGTTGAATCAACCGCCGAGACCACATCAGAATCTGTACGGGAAGCCTCAGAAAGCTCCCAAGCTGCCGCTGAACGGGCAACAGAGGAAATGGCCACCGATGCCGAAGCCGCAAAAGAGAGCGTAGAAAAAGCCGCTGAAGATAGCGCTGCCGATGGCGGTTTCTATATTGACTGGGGTGCCCGCCAGTAGCACACTCGCGCGCATGTAGCTTCCCTGACGGACTCACCCTGACATGCGCCGATTTCTTCCTGAATGGCACCCCCAATGGGGGGTGCTCCTCGCCTGGCCCGATCAAGATACTGACTGGGCAGATCACCTGGCTGACGCCGAACAGTGTTATCTGGATATCCTTGCCGCCCTGCTGGATCATCAGCATGTCTTGCTGGTGTGCCGAAACGAAGCCATGCAAAGCCGTATCACCCGTCTCGTCGACCAGCGTGGCATTGCCCGTGAACGGCTGACCCTCATCGTCACCGACTACAACGACACCTGGGCAAGGGATTTCGGCCCGCTTGCAGTGGAGCAGGATGGCCAGGTGGAATTACTTGATTACACCTTCACCGGCTGGGGCGGAAAATTTGATGCCGAACAGGATAATGCCCTGAATGCATCACTGCCCTGGCTGTTGCCATTGCATACCCAGGCACTGGTTCTGGAAGGCGGAGCGGTAGATACCGATGGCAAGGGTAATTTGTTGACCACCCGCCACTGTTTGCGTAACCCCAACCGGAACCCGGATCTGTCTGAAGCAGAACTGTGCGAGCGCCTCAAGGCGGAATTGGGGGTGAGGGACATCTGGTGGCTTGATCACGGTGAACTGGAAGGCGACGACACCGACGCCCATGTTGATACACTGGCCAGATTCGTGGATGCCCGCACCCTTGCCTATGTGCAGTGCCGTGACAGCAGTGACAGCCATTACCCATCGCTGCATGCCATGGAACAGGAACTCCAGACCCTGGCCCGGCAGCACAACCTGACACTGGTTGCGCTTCCGCTCCCTACCCCGCAGTACAGTCGGGAAGGAGAACGGCTGCCCGCCACCTATGCCAATTTCCTGATCACTAACGACAAGGTCTTGTTGCCGGTGTACGGCTGCGATACCGATCAGGAAGCGATCACAGCATTACAGGCGGTCGCAGGCGACCGGGTCGTCACCCCCGTGAACTGTCGGGTATTGATTGAGCAGCATGGCAGCCTGCACTGTGTCACCATGCAGTTGCCCCGTGGCGCCCTGTGAGTCCTCTTATCAGCAAGAAAGACAGCGAGAAACAAGCATGCGTGTAGCCGTCATTCAACAGAAGAACTGCGCCGACCTGAACGCCAACCTGGCGCATTCTCTGGCCCTGGTCCGTGACGCGGCCAACGCTGGCGCCGAGCTGGTGTTGCTGCAGGAGCTGCATCGCAGCCTGTATTTCTGCCAGACCGAAGACACCAGTGTGTTTGACCTGGCCGAGACGATCCCCGGCCCGAGTACCGAAACCCTCGGCGCACTGGCGAAAGAGTTGGGTATCGTCATCGTGGGCAGTCTGTTCGAAAAACGTGCCGCCGGCCTCTACCACAACACCGCGGTGGTACTGGAGAAGGACGGCACTCTGGCAGGCATCTATCGCAAGATGCACATCCCGGATGACCCCGGCTTCTATGAGAAATTCTATTTCACCCCGGGGGATGCGGACTTCAACGACGGCCGCAGTGGCTTCACTCCCATCGAGACCAGTGTCGGCAAACTGGGCCTGTTGGTGTGCTGGGATCAGTGGTATCCAGAAGCCGCACGGCTGATGGCACTGGCGGGGGCGGACCTGCTGTTGTATCCCACCGCCATCGGTTGGGATCCCGCAGATGAACCAGCAGAGCAACAACGCCAACTGGACGCATGGATCACTATCCAGCGAGCCCACGGTGTCGCCAACGGGCTACCGGTATTGGTGGCCAACCGCACAGGCTTTGAACAGAGTCCGGCCGACGACAGCGGTATTCAGTTCTGGGGCAACAGCTTTGTGTGTGGTCCTCAGGGTGAGTATCTGGCCCAGGCAGACAGTGACAGCGAGCAAATCCTGATCGCCGAAGTGAATCTGCAACGCAGCGAATCCGTACGTCGTATCTGGCCTTACCTGCGTGATCGCCGCGTGGATGCCTATGGCGACCTGACCAAGCGTTTCAGGGACTGATTAACGACCGCATTCCCGGGTTAGCCCGGGAATGCCTCAATCGTGCCCAATTCCAGGCTCTACTATCTCTTCAAATACTATCCCCGGGCAACTGAGTAGAGCCATACAGTGACGCAGGGCAATGCCAATGCGCCAACACCGCCGCAACCGAAATAGCGGCCCCTTACCGGGCGATTTTAAACTTAATGCACCTGGGATAGCTCGGTGCCCGCGTCCTTGCGTTTAAGATACTCACTCACCAGAAACGGGGGCTTGAGTACGCTATAAAGGTTTTCATCCGTGGTCAGCATGTACTCGCGGCGCTCACGCTCGAACGAACGATAACTCTTGCGGAAGTTCAGGTAGTAATCCTTGATCTCACGCAGGCGTTTGGATGCGTACATGGAATCCAGCGCCTCCATGGCGCTTTTGGGGTGGATCCCGATCGCCACATTGAACTCTTCCATGGCCCGGTAGATATCCCGATTACGGTTGATATAAATCAGAGAGTTGGCGTATTCGTAATGGACAATGGCCAGATCATCAGCCTGCTCGAACGCTTGCTCAAAGTAATCCTCTACGCGGCTCAGGCGTGCACCGAAAGTCAGGCGACCAAACAGCTTGCCCACGTAACGGATGATGTTGGCGTCCTTGGCCGCATTCATGGCCAGCGCTACCGGATGATTCGGTTCAATTTCCAGCGTGTCATCAATGGCCCGGGATACCTTGAACAAGTAATTGTTCATCAGCGATTCCACCGGTGATGCCTCTTCTGCAATCCGGGCAATGGAAAACGCGTAACCCAACCGCAAGGTCATGTAGTCAGCCTGAAATTCTTCCTCATCTTTCAGGCTTTTGATCAGGTCCAGGTAATCGGTGATCTGGTTCGCCACATCCTGAAGCAGCTGCAGTTTCTCTTCCCGCGTGTCGGTCAGGTACACCGCATAGACGCTCTGGGCCAGGTACGCAGGGATCTTGCCGTAAGCGCCCAGCCGCGAGCCATGCTCCTTGGCTGCACGGAAATCCCCACGGAAAAAGAAGCGCCAGGCTTCCAGGATTTCGTCAGACAAGTGCTGGTAATTACCATCGAATTCCGGACCGAGCTCGGCCTTCAATTGTGGAAAGTGCTCAATACGTCGCTCAAGGTATTCGGCAGACGGATAAGGGATACGCAGGGCACGCATCAACACCGGCCAGGCCTCCTTGAGCTTTTCTGGCGGATAATCGAAGAATCGTGTCTGAAACGGCACGCTGTTCCACTGCCCGGAAATCACCTTGTCATCGACGGCGACTTTCTCGCTTTGCCAACCATCCGCATCCTCAGCTTCACTGCCTTTCTGAGCCTTGTCGGCTATCGCCTTCATCTCTTCGCGGCTGAGATCGTCGTAATCTTTTTCAGCATGACTCACTGGCGAGCACAGCAGGCCTGCCAGTACAAAAATAAACATCGAGCAATTGCGCTTCATAGCCCCGGCCCCATTGTTGTTCTTGCTATTATTCCTGTGTTTCAGAATTCGTGACTTTGCGGTCACAAAATAGCCTGAATCCGGAATAGCAGAAACCATCAATCCGCCATCACTTTGACATCTTCGATCAGGGGTTGACCTCAATGGTCACAAGGTAAACAAGAAGGGAAAAAGTGTTATCCGGCAGCGATATCTGAGGACTCCAGTACCGCATCACTCTGCATCAAAACCCCGTAATCCAGAAATTCTGTTACTTGTTCCAACAGGGGCAATATGGAGCTCGCAAGTGACAATTCCAGATCATACGGATGCAGTCCTACACGCAGGGCCCGCGACAGGCTTTTCGCACGACCGATACTGTATCGGTTGAAGCAGGATAAAAACCAGGCCCGCAACGGGTAGTCCGCCTCAAACCCTACCAAAGGTAATGACAGCGTGTGGCCGCTGCGGGTATCCAGTATCCCGGCAAGAGTCTCTACATATCGGAAAGGTAAATCGGCATAACGTTCTTTCGGAAGCGCGCCCAGAGCCCAGGCCGGTGGAACATAAAGCGATGAAGCCGGGAGCTGGTGTTCTGCGAACCAGTCATGGCAATCCTGAACCAAGCGAACGATGCCCTCTGCACTGAAAGAGAGGTGTTCAGCGACGGTTCGGGACAGCACCAGACTGTGTAATCGATGATAGAGAGAAACAGGAGGTTGGCAACGATGAAGCCAACCATGCCCCGCCAGTGGATGACCTTTTTGCTGCAAATCACGCAACCAGGCGATGTCGTCCGCGGACCAGTCTCGCCCGGGCACTACCAACAAAGTGACGTGTTCCGGCGCCAGCTGGAGTCGTGAGAGCATGGTCGTGACCTGCTCTCGAGTTTCCGGCATCACGTCATGGATGCTCACCAATGCAGACAGAGCATCAGGCATGGTGGCTACTCAAACGGCGTAACAATGCCAGTGTCGGCGACGGCAGGCTGGCGGCGCGGGGCTTCAGCGTCGCACAGTGGGCAAGCACGCTACCCCAGTGTTCGATAGCATGGTTATTCATGGCCAGTGCGGCCTCACGCGCGCTCGCCGCCTTGGCCTGGCGCTCATCGCTTGTCAGTCTTGCCAGACGATCAAGGGTGTCGCTCAACGTTTCGTCCGGCTGCATAACCCAAAGCCCACGCGC
The DNA here is from genome assembly GCF_000475295.1 of Alcanivorax sp. P2S70. Lineage (NCBI taxonomy): Bacteria > Pseudomonadati > Pseudomonadota > Gammaproteobacteria > Oceanospirillales > Alcanivoracaceae > Alcanivorax > Alcanivorax sp. P2S70. Next base: position 4,482 of record NZ_AXBZ01000031.1, on the reverse strand, counting down.
CAGCGCCGGCCATTCATTGATCCCGCAAGCGGGCGTGGTAATCACCAGTCGCTGGCGGGCCATGGCTTCAAGTGCTACGGTGCCAAATGCCTCCACCGAGGACGGCAACACCAGCACCTCACACTGGTCCACCAGCGCTACCACTTGCTCACGAGTGCACCAGCCATGGCAGTGAAGATTGCTCAGACGGTCACAGGCCTGATCCACTTTGGCACGCAAGGGACCATCCCCTGCCACATGAAATTCCAGATCCGGACGCGCCGCAGCCAGCTCCAGGAAGGATTCGATATTTTTTTCTGCCGCAAGGCGCCCCACGTAGCACACTTTGTTTACGTCATCAGCCAGAGGTTGCAGCGGTGTCTGCACAAACTCTCTGGCCAGCGGCGTGCCAACAAGCTGCGGGTTACGCGCCCCGGCTTCTCTGGCCTGGGCAATCATGGATTCGCAGATCGTCGCCGCCGTTTCACTTCCCTGAAACAGCGTTCGGTTGATCCAGTTCAGAAAGCCCCCGGCCAGCTTGGCCAGTCGCTTGCCCCAATAGAGTTCTACCAATCGGTTGTAATCCGTCTGGAAGGTAACGCAAACAGGGATTCCCCATTTTCGGGCAATCCAGTAGCCGATCATGGAGAAAATACCAGGGCCGGGAATAACGATGACGTGAGGCTTCATCTCCCACACCAGAGCACTGAGCTCACGTATCCGGGGGAAGAAAAGGCGCTGGGTCGGGTCACCGGGAATCGGCATGGATGCGCCTTGACAGGGGTGGGGATCCTGCAAACAGGGTTGCACCAGTTCCACCCGCTCTACACGGTCTTCAAGATGCGATACCAGATCCTGGAAATAGGCACCAACGCCATTCCGGCCTTTGATCGCATCCACCACAAACAGTACACGAAGCGTTTTGGTATCCATGGCCGCGAGTATTACCAGCGGCCATTTCCGAATTGTGACAAGCAACAAAAAGCCAACGGGAATTTGCGACAAGATGTGACAGCCAATGAGTCAACGGCAGATCACGCAAAGACATTCAGGCCTCGGGCCGTGAATAACCGAAGCGGTCGTAGACCCAACCAAATACCGCGTTCAGCTCCTCTGGGCTGACACCCAGCGATTGCGGATCGTAATGGTGGCCGCTGCGATAGCCTTTTGCCTTACGGTCTTGTTCCGCAAGACGTTCGCGGAACGCCAGATCGAGGGTCCAACCGAAACGAACATACAGTTGTGCAACAACCTCTGCAGGACGATCTGCCAACACTTCCATGACCGACAATCCCTGTCGCGATTCAGGAAGGGTGTCGAGCACCTCCAGCAGATGCCGATAGTAATAATCCAGCATCGCCATGAACCCGTCTCGCCAGTAAGTGGTGGTGTCACGCCCCTCGAAAAGCCGTGCTCCAATCAGAATCGAGTTGATCTGTGAGGGCACGGAGGCATCCGGATTACGCAGGCAGCCAATGAAGCGCGCATCAGGAAAGGCGTCCGCCAGGGTCTGCATCCACGGAGTAAACGAAGGGTTTTTCGACAGCAACTGCTTGTCCTGGCCATGGAAATACAAATGCCGCTGCACAAAACGGCGATAGGCCGCCATTAGCCGGCGTTTTTCTGCGGGAGAGCCATCGCGGTCCAGAAACGTCAGGCGCCACAAGGAAGGAGATGGCACCACCAGCACCATCAGAAAACAGCCCCACACCGGAATCAGTCCAAGGTAGTCTTCTTCAGGGTCCCGCAGACCGGTCTTGTGCACACCATCCAGGCCACCCAACAAACGTCGCTCCAGCCACAGCAGCAGGCGCCCGGCCGGTTTGCCGATTCTCGCATCCAGTGAGGCTATGGCAGTCCAGAAATAACGTTGCGTAATGGATGGAGCAAACAGCAATTCCCATAATGCCGTCGTCGTAAAACGCTGATCCAGCGCCAACAACCGGTGCAGAAAGGTCGTGCCACTGCGTGGCACTCCCACGACAAACAAAGGCTCGCGCACCGTAACGCGGCGAAAGTCCGGAAACAGTACATAGTCGAGCAGCAGTCCCGCCCCATTGATCAACTGCACCAGCAGAAATACCGGCCAGAACAACACGATCACCAACAGCCGTTGCAACGATGCTCCTCGCCGGCCAATCCCGTAATCAGGAAAGGCACTGGCCGGAATACCTCGCAGGTATTGTTTGATGACGGACAGGGCGTTATTCAATCGACTGGCTCCTCGGTAACCTACTGCGCAAGGCTAGCCTTGCGATAAGTCATAAAAATGACACCTTACCCTCTTGTGTCCAGGTCACAGCGCTGTCATCTTTCTCGCAAACAATGCCCGTATGAATATTGCCATGACTCCTCCAGCAACCCCTGTCCACCTGCACCCCGCCCTCGTCGGGCATCGTGGCGCCCGTGGCGAAGCCCCGGAAAACACCCTGGCCAGCTTTCAGGTGGCCGTCGAGGCCGGTGTCACGGAGATGGAGCTGGACGTACGGCTGTCCTCTGACGGTCAACTGATTGTGCTACATGACAGCGATGTCACACGAACCACAGGCGTTCGCGGCAACGTGCGGCAATATACGCGAGCGCAGCTGGGCGTCATGGATGCCCGACGTAACACTCCCGGCTGGCATAGCCCCACCGGCATTCCCTCATTGCAGGAAGTGGTCGACCTGTGCGGGCCGCAGATGCGGTTTCAGTTTGAAGTGAAAGGGGCCGACCGCCACGTGCTGCATCAACTGGCCCACCACCTCAGCCACATGATTCATGACCAGCAACTGCAATCACGGGTGGTGATCACCTCCAGTCATACCGGCTTTCTGCGCATGATCGGCACCATGGCACCGGATATCGAGCGTGGCTACGTCTGCCAGTACCGCTATCTGCAACCGACCCGCCGTGCCCAGGGCCTGGGCTGTAGCTGGGTGATTCCGCACTTTTCCCTGGTCACCCCGGCGTTGATGCGCCGGGCACGCCGGCGAGGTTTGAAAGTGTCGGTGTGGACCGTCAATGATCTGACTGAAGCCGAGCGGTTGGCCAGACTCAAGGTAGACAGCATCATCACCGACTACCCCACCAGTTTCGTCAGCCACTTCCGCAGTCGGCAGCGTTACGCCTCGTCTTCCGTTTCCGACTGAGGCTCCGGTCGGTAAAGCGGTTCGTCACTGAAGAACGACAGGATTTCCTCTTTGCGGGCCAAGGCATCCTTGCGGCCCATTTCAATCAAGGCGTTGGTGAAACCGGGCTCGAACAGCAGGTAGCTCATAGCGCTGGCCCCCGGCGAACGGGTCGCCCCCGACCCACGCAAGAAGAAACGCAGGCCCTTGGGCAGCTCCCCGATATGCTCCGCAGCGATTTCATCGATCGGCCGCGAGGGGTAGATCTTCAGTACATCCACTTCCTTGAGGGCAATACCGTGCTTGCGGCGCGCTCTTTCTCCCAACGCCCTGACCGTATTGTTGATGCGCTCCAGCCGCTCCACATCCCCTTCCAGGGTATCGACAAACACGCTGTTAAGAACGTGTCCCAGCACCTGGGCCATGGACGGATAGCCGCTCAGGACGCGCTGGTGCCCTGCACTGACATTGCCAGAGACACCAATCACCAGTAGCCGGGAAGCGCCCAGATGCAAGGCAGGGCTTAGCGGTGCCAACTGGCGCAAGGCTCCATCACCGTAATAACCGCCATCAACCTTACCAGCAGGAAACAGAATCGGGATCGCCGCCGATGCCAACAGATGCTCGACACCAATGGTGGAACGCTTGCCCTTGCGACGCGCACGCACCCATTCAGCCAGATCATCTTTGCCCTGAAAAAAACTGACGGACTCTCCTGTGGCATAACTGGAGGCGGTAATCGCCAGTGCACGCAGATGCCCCTGATCCAGGTTGCCCTGAATGCGTTGAAAATTGACCACCAGGCTTAGCAACCGTTGCAGCGGCAGGTTGTCCAGCAAGGCACTGCGCTCGGGAGTCCGCCCGGTGGTGAACCCGGAAAAAAACCAGCGCAAAATCCCCCGCAGACAGGCATACAAATCGGTGCGGTAAACCTGTTCGGCAGTAATGTTGGACCATACCCGCTCCAGCCCCCGAACGGCAGAACGGTAGTTGCCCGCATTGGCAGCCAGTGCAGACGCATTGATCGCGCCCGCAGAGGTACCACAGATGATCGGAAAAGGGTTGGGGGCGCCGCGATCCAGCATGTCGGCCATGGCCGACAATACGCCTACCTGGTACGCCCCTCGGGCTCCCCCACCGGATAACACCAGTCCACGGACCGGATCCTTCTGCTGCATCAACGCCTCCTTGGTTGCCTCCAGTATGCCCACAGCCATCGCCACTCGCCAGACTCTACAAACGCCGGATGACGGGCTTTCACATGACGTTGCAACCGCTGTGCCGATTACCCTTTTCGCGCATCAAGAATCCGCTGGTTGCGGGTGCCACAGGTGCCTTATGCTAGGGAACCTCTGAATAACTCCTTGCGTGGTCAGTCTTTCAGGCTGGTTCG